>CADFKY010000076.1 GCA_902834965.1 Veillonellaceae bacterium | reverse complement strand
TAATCAATTACATATGGCTCTGTGTGAAGCTAATTCTATTATGCTAACCGTCCATGTCAGACCTGATGGCGATGCTATCGGGTCCATGGTGGCCTTTTACGAAGCCCTTGTAGGGCAAGGTAAAACTGTATATATGGTAGTGGATGATGTAGTTCCTGAGAAGTACTCATTCTTACGATATACGGACCACATCCATGATGTAGCGTATTTTAAAACAAACCCTGTTGATATTGATATGCTAATGGTATTGGATGCTAGCACGTATGAGCGAATTGGCAAAGTAGGTGCACTATGGAGTGCACCTATTTTTAATATAGACCACCATATTTCTAATACGGAATTTGCTGATCATCTATATTTGAAGCCTGACTTTGCTGCTACTGGTGAAATCGTTACCGATTTATGTACAAAATGGAATTGGCCTATCACCGAGTCTATGGGTACTGCTTTATATATGGCTATTGCTACTGACTGTGGTTTCTTTAAATTTAGCAATACAACTGCCAATACGTTAGAAATGGCTGCTAAATGTGTAGCAGCCGGTGCTAGACCTAATGTTATTTCTGAAACGATTGAGGCTGTGTCTGCAAGTCGTCTGGAATTAACAAAACAAGTTATGCAAACTATTGAGTTCTACAAGAATAATACAGTAGCTACCATCGAGTTGAATCGCGAAGCTATGATCATTCTCGGCGATGATACAGATGGCTTTGTGGATATTATTAGAAATGTAGATACTGTTGATATAGCTATTTTATTAAAAGCTGAATCCGATGACAGAACACGGGTAAGTTTACGATCTAAAGGTACCGACGTGAATGCTATCGCTAGCAATTTTGGCGGTGGCGGTCATATTAGAGCTTCCGGTTGTACGATTAATCTACCATTACAAGAAGCGAAACAGGCTCTCATTGAGGTGATTAAATAATGGATGGCATTTTACCATTTTTAAAACCTCCTGGTATAACAAGCCATGATGCTGTTGCTATTTGTCGTCGCATTTTAAAAGAAAAGCGCATTGGTCATAGTGGTACTTTAGATCCTATGGCCTATGGCGTGTTGCCCGTTTTTCTTGGTAAGGCTACGCGTCTTATTGAGTATACAGAGGGGTTTGATAAAACCTATGTAGCAGAATGTAAATTTGGTACTTTTACCGATACTGAAGATAGTTCTGGTCAACCGGTATTACCTGATAAAGATATGGTATTGCGAGACGGCGTTCTATTGAATGAATACATTCAAAGTTCAGAACTTTCCGATGCTATGCTTAAACCTACTTTTGATGAATTAGTTAATACATTAAATACCTTTATTGGTGCACAAAACCAGAGACCATCAAAATATTCTGCTATAAAGATAAATGGTATACGTGCTTATGAATATGCTCGTAAAGGGATTCCTATAGAATTACCATTACGTCAAATTCATATTAAACATATTGAGCTGATAGCGTATGGTTTTCCTTATTTTACAGTTCGTGTAACTTGTTCTGGAGGTACTTATATTCGTTCATTATTGCGTGATATCTGTGTTTCATTAGGGATACCAGGAACCATGACATCCTTGGCACGTACCCAAGTAGGACCATTTTATATTGATTCTGCTAAAATGGCTGAAGAGTTGATGCTTCATGGTGAAAGCCTATTGTTACCAACGGATACAGCCGTTTCTCATCTTTCAAAAGTGACGGTAAATAGTGTACAATTAAAGATGATGGTGCAAGGTAAGGAACTGCCTATTGGTAGCGAATTTTCTTATACTGAACCAGAACATTATTATAGAGCCTATGGTCCTCATGGATTTATAGGGATTATGAAACGAACTAACCACTCTTTGAAGGTGGAAAAAAATATTTTTATTGAAGGATAAGTATGAAGCAAATACATTCGTTTGATGAACTGCGTCAAATCAAAGATACAAAAGTATATGCCCTAGGTACCTTTGATGGTATTCATCGAGGTCATCAACGAGTTATACGCAAGGCCGTTGATGAGGCAATGGCAGTTAATGGTGTTAGTATAATCATTACTTTTGAACATCATCCACTAACTATACTACATCCAGATCGAGTGCCTAAACGGGTCATTCAAGAAGAGATTATGGATTCCGTTCTTGAAGATTTGAATGTAGACTATATTTTACGGTTGCCTATGACTGAAGAGTTACTAAAAATGAGTGCTGACGATTTTTTAGGCGCTCTTTGTACAGATATGAATGTAGCTGCTATTGTAATTGGAGAAAACTTTACATTTGGTGCTAAAGGTCTTGGTAATCCAGATTATATGAAACAAGTATTAGTGGATAAAAATATACAAGTTTTAGTGCAGCCTTTATTGCCTTGTGATGGACTAAGTACACCTATTTCAAGTACGGAGATTAGAAAGGCTATTCGCGAAGGGCGTTTAGAAGATGCTACTCATTGGCTTGGAAGACCATTCCAATTTAAAGGGACTGTTATTAAAGGTGATCAACGAGGACGTACATTAGGATTCCCAACATTGAATTTGTTGCTTCCTAATGAAATGGCTACACCTCCAGATGGTGTATACGCTAATCGCGTGTGTATCGATGGTATTTGGTATGATGGGGTAGGTAATATTGGGGATAATCCTACATTTAAGAATCAGTACCATAGATGCGAAGTACATGTATTTAACTTTGACCAAGATATATATGGAAAAGAAGTAATTGTACAATTCATTTCCTATCTTAGAGGGGAAGTTAAATTTAATAACTTACAAGATCTTATTGATCAAATGAAGGTAGATGAAGAACAGGCTCTAGCTGTTTTAGCTAAAGCATAATAAGGGGGTTCTCATGGATATTAAAGAAGCTCGCAAACAAATAGATAGTATTGACTCCGTACTTGTTACAGAGTTTGAAAAACGTCTTACATTGATTAAAGAGATTGGTAAATATAAGGATGAACATCATTTACCACTCATTGATGAAGAACGCGATGAAAGTATTATTGCATTGCATACTGAAAATTGCAAAGATAAAACATTGGCACCATATATTGAAAATTATATAAAAACTGTTGTGTCTATGAGCAATGAGTTTTTAAAAGAGCATATGCATAAGCATATTTTCCTCATCGGTATGCCAGGTGCTGGTAAGACAACAGTTGGCAAAATGCTAGCTAAAGAATTAGGCAGAGACTTTTACGATCTAGATCAAACGATTCAAGATAAGGTTGGTAAATCTGTTCAAAAAATCTTTATTTATGACGGTAAAGATGCTTTTAGTGAATATGAATATAATACGATTAAGGAATTAATTCATAATAAACCATCTGTTATTGCTACCGGTGGTGGTACTGTTACTTATGATAAAACAGTTAAGCTAATGCGCAATAATGGTCTTGTTGTATTTGTTAATCGCGATGTAAATCATATCTTAGATGATTTAGATCTTGAAATTCGTCCACTTGTAAAAGAAAGTATTGAATATATCTTCAATGTATATGAAGAACGATACCCTTTATACGAAGAAGTGGCACATATCAAAATTGGTAATGAAGGTAGCATTACCGATGCGGTACAAGAAATTATTGAAGCTTTGCCTAATACGGAGAAATAATGGACGCCATACGAGGATTTGTATACCGAACTATATATGAGAATACACAACGTACGTATTGCGTGTTTGTCCTTAAGGATTATAATGAGGAATACATTACTTGTACTGGTAAATTTGAATCTCCTAAAGAAGGGGAAGATATCGAAGTTCGAGGCCGTTATGTAGAGCATGAAAAATACGGTCGTCAATTTGATGCTACTAGTGTAGAAAAACTTAAACCTGATAACATGGGGGCTGCTAAGACCTATTTATTAAATTTAGGTATTAAAGGTTTTGGTGAAAAGTCCGTAGAAAAGGTCCTTGAGTATTTTGGTATCCGTATTTTAGAAGTTTTACGGGAGGAACGTCCCGAAGAAATTAAGGATGTTCCTGGACTTCGAAAGAGTGTTAAGGATGAATTATTCAATACCTTACTTGGTGAAGGTATTTTATCCGATTTAAATCACTTTTTTGAAAGCCATCATATTTCTTCTAAATGGAGTCGTACCGTATACACCTATTATGGTGTTCAGTCTGTTGCTGTTATCGAGGATAATCCGTATACCTTGTTACGTGTGGCGCCAGATATGCTTTTTGGCACCGCTGATACGCTTGCAGAACACTTGGGGATTACAGGTAGTGATACGCGTCGTTTAGAAGCGGGATTAGAATGGATTCTGCGCAGTTTGGATAATCAAGGACATACATGTTTGCCTGTAGATCAACTTATCGGTCGTTTAGACGATTTATTACAAACTGATGTAGATGATATTGCTAATTTTATTGAAAGTCTCTTGGAGCAAGGTGCTTTATATAGTACGTATTATGAAGATATCCTATATATTTACCCTCCAGAAATGTATGTGTCTGAAGTAGAGAGCGTTCATTATACAAAAGATTTCTTATTAGAGGCTGATCCAATTTCTCTAGATATTCCTAGTTTTATAGAAAAGTTTGAAGCTGATAATCATATTACATTTGGGGATGCTCAAAAAGAGGCTATACAGCTATCCTTCTTTGAAAAGTTTTCCCTTATAACTGGTGGCCCTGGTACTGGTAAAACGACGATTATTAAGGCTTTAGTAAAAGGCTTCCAACTTGGTGGACTAGGGCGTATTATTCTTTGCGCTCCTACGGGACGTGCTGCTAAACGACTTACAGAGGCTACAGAATTTGAAGCGACTACGATTCATAGATTGCTAGTACCTGTTCAAGGCAGTGATTCCTATGACTTTACTAAGAATGAAGATGATCCATTAGATATTGATGTTATTATCATTGATGAAGCATCTATGCTTAATGTACGCTTGTTCTATTCCTTAATGGCGGCCATTCCAAAGGAAGCCCATGTCATTATCGTTGGTGACGTAGATCAACTACCACCTATTGGAGCAGGTTTTGTATTAAAAGATTTACTCCATAGTGATTGTGTTCCTTATACACGACTCAACCAGATTTATCGTCAAAGCTCTGGTAATACTATTGTTGAAAGCGCCTATGCTATTAACCGTGGTGAAATGCCGAATTTGGATAGCGTAAGTGAAGAGTTTTCTTTTATTCCTGTTAAGTCTTATGACATGATGATGAAAGCTATCAT
>CADFKY010000075.1 GCA_902834965.1 Veillonellaceae bacterium | reverse complement strand
AAGCTCAATTGGAAGAAGCTGGCGCAACTGTAGAATTGAAATAATTCTAGCCATAATAAAAGGCGTACCCTCGGGTACGCCTTTTTTGTTATAGAAATAAATTTTGTAGATATCTATCAATACCAATTAGCCAGTTTTTGCTATGATTATTGAATTTTATAAATGCTAGCCGATTTAGTTTTTCCAACTTCTGTTGCTATGTTATTGGTTGGTGAATTAGCAAATTCTTTACTATATTTATTTGGCACAATGATGATAGCACCTTTTTCATTAGATACCCTTGTATCAAACTCTTCTACTGTTATAGTGGGCATCAATGTTTTGCCTGCTGTCCATACAGGATTATCTGTAGTATGTACAAATACTTGAGTTGGTGTATCTTTTGTATAATATACAATCGATGTATAGTAGGTACCATATATATATGTGTGTTGAGCACTTGACTTAATATATGGCTTGAATTGAAGCCCTGATTGATCAGATAAAATAGGTGTTACAGTTATTGTGATTGCCGTATATAAAATAGTTAAAGGTGTGGCTAAATAGATAGATAATGGTAAGTTGCTATGTCTGTACCGTTTTACTACTAGTGCAAATAGTACTAGTAATACGAATGCACTAATTAATGGTATAGGATTTAATTCTGGTGTTGCGATGCTGGCTACTAGGAATAAGATTGTATATATGCCTAATGGAATCGTCACAATATATTTAAAACTAGTACTCTTGTTATGGAAGCTAGCTGTGATAGCTTCAGCACCCCAGATAAGACATGGGATTATTGCTGGTAACGTATAGGTTATATACTTTGTGGCCACTAGTGAATAGAATAATACAATTACTACAAACCAGATAGCGCCGAGAAGATAAAAATTATTTTTCCAGGTAATGTTTTTGAGTCGGTAAATAACGGCTGGTGTCCATGGTAATAGAGCAAGAGGGACAATGATTAGGTAATAATACCAAACATTGAATTTTGGGTGCTCAGATACAAGTGCTCGCTCCATGTTGTGAAGCCCTAGGAAACCAGATATGAATTCTTGACCGTGAATCAAGTACATAGCGATGTACCATGGACTGGCAAGAACTATAAATAGTAGAATTCCCAAAGGATTAAATAATAATGTAATATCCTTAGCAAGTGAGTATTCATCCTTATCTTTTTGGGTGAACCATCGTGCAGCAATGAATAGTAATAGTATTAATCCAGGCAGAACAATACCAACGGGCCCTTTAGTTACGACCGCTAAGGCTGCTGCCGCATAGGCTTTTACCATGGAATGTTTATCGTTCTTGGTGAAAGCTAGATAAGAATAGCCGAAGATGGCTAGTGAAAAGAAGAATAGGAAGCCGTCTGTTATGACTGCGTGAGAAATGTACCAGAACTGTAAGGCACCAAACAAAAGTATGGCACTTGTTACTGCTATATGCGTGGACTCTTTAATGCGATACACAAGATGGTACATAAGCGCTACACTGCCACTGGCAATGAGTGTATTCGGTATACGCGATGTAAAGTCAGATATGCCAAATAGTTTATAGCTTATCATGAGCGCCCAATAGGTGAGGGGCGGTTTATCATACCAGACTTGGTCATATATCATGGGTGATATCCATGAGTTATGTTTCAGCATTGTAATAGCAGATAATACATAGTTGGATTCTACGGGATCGGTTATGGGTAGATAGGCATTATAGAAACCGTAACTTAGTACGGTTAATAAAAATAGCGCACCTATGCGCAGCATGTGATTGTTAATCATAATTACTCCTTACTTACATAGTTTATATTATTGTACTATAGGGTGTGTAATAATTAAACCAATAAAAGATAAAGGTTTTATCAATATGGAAATTGTTACAAAAAAATTATTTATGAAATAATATATTGTATAGAATATTGTTTGTACAGAATACATGAAATGACTTTTATGTATACAAAATACATGCTATAATGAGCGCGTAAGATAAAACCGTTTCATTGAAATACTATTTTGTATAAAAATAGTAGAAAGAGGATTTATTATGAGAAAAGAACATGATTTCTTAGGTGAATTAGAAGTAGCTGATGAATTATATTACGGTGTACAAACAATTCGTGCATTAGAAAACTTCCATATTACAGGAAAACACTTGGACCAAGATTTTATCAAAGCCTTGGCAATGGTAAAAAAAGCATCTGCTTTAGCGAATATGAAAACTGGTCGCTTAAATGTATCTATTGGTAAAGCTATTGTACAAGCTGCAGACGAAGTAATTGAAGGTCAATTTGCTGACCAATTCCCTGTTGATCCAATTCAAGGTGGTGCAGGTACTTCTGTAAACATGAATATGAACGAAGTATTGGCTAACCGTGCTTGTGAAATTTTGGGGCATCCAAAAGGAAGCTATGATATTGTAAGCCCTAACAACCATTGTAATATGGCACAATCTACAAATGATGCTTTCCCAACAGCAATCAAGGTATGTGCGATCTTAAAATCTAAACCTTTACTTGAAGCATTACAACGCCTTGTTGACGAGCTTGAGAAAAAGGCTGTTGAATATAGCGAAATTTTGAAGATGGGTCGTACTCACTTACAAGATGCGGTGCCAATTACATTAGGTCAAGAAATGGGTGCCTATGCATCTGGTGTTCGCCGCGGTATTAAACGTATTAAATCTGCCGTTGAAGGTGCACATGTAATTAACATGGGTGCTACTGCAGTTGGTACAGGGCTTAATGCGGAACCTAATTATATTCATGATGTAGCATACGAACTTAGTGAAGTAGTAGGTGAACCATTCTACACAGCAGAAAACTTAATTGATGCTACTAACAATACAGATATCTTTGCAGATATCTCCAGCGGTTTGAAAGTTACGGCTCTCGTATTGATTAAAATGGCTAATGACTTCCGCTTGATGGCCTCCGGTCCTCGTTGTGGTATTGGGGAATTAAAATTGCCTGCTCGCCAACCTGGTTCTTCCATCATGCCAGGCAAGGTTAACCCTGTTATCGCCGAAGTATTGAACCAAGTATGTTACCAAGTTATCGGTAATGACTTAACCATTACATTGGCTGTAGAAAATGGTCAATTCGAATTGAACGTAATGGAACCTGTATTGGCTTACAATTTGTTCAATAATCTTTGCTACCTCAAAAACGGCGTAAATACATTCGTTGATAAATTACTCGTGGATCTTGAAGTGGATCGTGAACAATGCGAATACTGGTTGAATCGTTCCGTTGGTATCGTAACAGCATTGTTGCCACATCTTGGCTATGAAACAGCTTCTGCATTGGCGAAAGAAGCGTATGAAACAGGTCGAGCTATTCGTGATATCATCTTGGATCAAGGTTTATTGACTGAGGATGAAATTAATCATATTCTTTCTCCTAAAGAAATGACTCGCCCTGGTATCGCTGGTGCGAATCTTTTAAAACAAAAAGGCAACTAATTTATTGTTCTCTTTTGATACATGAATAAAGCATGAAAATGAAAGACTGTCAACCCTTTTGGTTGACAGTCTTTTTTAATACTGATAGAATTATATATTGCAAAAGTAGCGTTTCCTGCTTTTGGATATAAAAACTATAACTTGAATAGTGATGAGGTTTTCTTCCAAGGTTGTGCTTGGTTAATGGAAAGCAAGGTTATTTTTAAAAATGAAATGGGCCTTGCTTTATTTGACGTTATCCGAGCAGGAAAACTGAGACCTGTAAGATGTCTTTTCCATGCCGTTATAGAAAATGGTAGACCAGTGTGTTTTGATAGGGGTGAAAGCAAATATGTTCAAACCTGAACAGGTAGGCAAACGAACTCGTTATACGTACGCAAAAATTAACGAAGTTATCAAGATGCCGCATTTATTGGACATTCAGCGTAAATCGTATGAGTGGTTCTTGGAGAGTGGTTTACAAAATATTTTCAACGATATTTCTCCGATTAAAGACAATTCAGGTAATCTAGTACTTTCTTTCGAAGGTTTCAGCTTAGGTGAACCTAAGTATGATATTAATGAATGTAAAAACCGTGATGCTACTTACGCAGCACCACTTCGTGTAAATATTCGCTTAGTAAATAATGATCCAGAAAATATGGACATTAAAGAACAAGAAGTATTCATGGGCGATTTCCCATTGATGACTGACACAGGTACTTTCATCATCAATGGTGCAGAACGTGTAATCGTATCCCAATTGGTACGTTCTCCAGGCGTTTACTACAATAAAGAAATCGATACAATGGGTAACCGTTTGTACGATTCCACAGTTATTCCTAACCGTGGCGCATGGATCGAGCTTGAAACTGATGCAAGCGAAGTTGTTGCTGTTCGTATTGACCGTAACCGTAAATTACCAGCTACTGTATTGGTACGTGCATTAGGTTGGGATACTAATGAAAGTATTCTAGACCTCTTCTGGAATGGTAAAACTGATGAAGATGGTTTGCCAGTATATGATGAACGCATCGTTCGTACATTAGAAAAAGATACAACTCAATCTGCTGATGAAGCATTGGTTGAAATCTATAAAAAATTACGTCCAGGCGAGCCTCCAACCGTAGAGTCTGCTCGTAACTTGTTTGATAACTTGTTCTTCGATGCACGCCGTTATGATTTAGCGCGCGTTGGTCGTTACAAATTAAACAAAAAACTCGGCTGGCGTCAACGTATGTTGGGTCAAACATTGGCTCAACCAATCGTAGATCCAGAAACTGGCGAAATCATTCTTGATGCAGGTGTACAAGTTGGGGAAGAACAACTTGATATCGTTGCTAATAGCCATGTATTCGATGGTGAAGGTTTCGCTGAGTTCTACATCGTAAATAACGATGGTGTAGAATCTAAAGTTATCTGTAACAACTGCAACTTGCCATACGATCACCGTACAGTAACACGTGAAGACATGATCGCTAACATCTCTTACTTGCTCAACCTTATGGATGGCGCAGGTCATACAGATGATATCGACCACTTGGGTAACCGTCGTCTTCGCTGTGTAGGTGAATTGTTGCAAAACCAATTCCGTATTGGTTTAACTCGTATGGAACGTGTTGTTCGTGAACGTATGACAATTCAAGAAATCGAATCTATCACGCCTCAAGCGTTGATTAACATTCGCCCTGTAGTGGCAGCAATCAAAGAATTCTTTGGTTCTTCTCAATTGTCTCAGTTCATGGACCAAACAAACC
>CADFKY010000074.1 GCA_902834965.1 Veillonellaceae bacterium | reverse complement strand
TCCTTATCCTTCTTAAGAACTCGATCTAGGCCTGGAGAAGATACTTCCAATAAATAGTTTTCCGTAATTGGATCCTTTTCGTCGAGGACAGCACTTAGTTTTTCGCTAACCATCTGACAATCATCCAAATCTACACCACCTGGTTTATCAAGGTAGACACGCAAATACCAATCGCGTTCACGAACGTAATCTACATCGACTAGTTCCATTTCGGTGCCGGCTATAATACCTTCAACTACAGAGGATACAAATTCCTCTACTGCTTCTCTCTTCATAGCCATCGCCTCCTTCATTACTACATCTTGTATATATCTCTTTTTTTCAAATACCTTAATTAGGCTAATCATAAATGAAAGAGTGGACATAAGCCCACTCTTTTAAAAGATTTATATAAAAGTCATATATAGTATATCACATTTGCTGTGTATATACAAATTCTACGCTTTCTTATGGGCTTTAACCAAACATTCCCACTTAGATTATTTCATATGAATATAAAATAACTCAAAAAATAGCATAGTCATATATAATGATTATCCTTAGTCGACGCGTTCATTTAATCCTTTTAATATAGGACCCAAATGTTCACGTAGAACTGTAGTTAAATCATCTAAATTTTTAGCATCTAGGTGATGGTCTATTTCAGGATAATTTTTATAACGAAGTTCTGCAAAGTATTCATCTCGCAATTCGTTATAATATAGCAATAATCCTGTACATTCGTCCATCTTACGATACTCACCGATAATAAAAGAACCATTAATCATCCGGATTGCATGAGCTGGATCAATATCACATACAAAGCCTTCCAGTTCTTTAGGCATAACCTCGGAAAAATCCCATTCAGGAATGCCTCGACGACGATAGGTAAAGGTAAAGTTATTCGCTGGCTCTATTAACATATTAGTTAACCCTTTGACACAGCGATCTTGTAATCCTTGCCAAAACGACTCTAAATCAGCACGCACAAAAGAAATATCAACAAAGGAAAATAGTGGCATTTCAATATGTACTGTATAGTCCTCTACCTCTTTATCATATAAGGCAGACCATCGCCACCCCAAATCATTTTGATAATGGAAAATAGGTACCTTTAATACCTCTTCACCGACTCCGAGACGCTCAAGTAGTGCCGTATAATCAGCTTCATTGGACGCCACTAAGGTAAATCCCTCAATCTGCTGAGGCAACCATGAATAATCTAATGCTTTACAAGCTTCAATAATCGTTTCCATATAATGCCTCGTACTTTTCTTGATACTGTAAGACAGATTTTACATAGCTACGCGTTTCAGGAAAAGGTATGGTATCAACCATGCCATTCCATTTATTCTCATTGAGCCAAGATTCAACATGACCACGTCCCGCATTGTACGCAGCTAACGCCTGCACCTCATCACCATTAAATTCCTTTAACAAATGACCTAGGTACCATGTACCTAACTCAATATTAGTTTCCGGCTCTTTTAACTGGCGATCTGTATAGTTTCCATGTCCAACTTGTTGAGCTACCCATCGCGCTGTATCTGGCATAAGTTGCATCAATCCAAGAGCGCCGGTTTCAGATTCCGCAGTATTCTTATATTTACTTTCAGCTAAGATAACACTAGCCACTAAGGAAGGTGGTACTTGTTCCTTATCAGCTGCAGCCATCACTACATCTCTATAGTTAAAGGGGTACGCCACTTGACGCGCTATAGGATCATCTAAATGAGTAAAATAAAACCACCCAAGTACGACGCACGATAGCGCCGTTGCCGTTGCACGTTTCATATATCCCCCTTTCCTTACACAATCTTTATCCGATTTTGATATCGGTACAATATAGTAATACACCAAATGGTAGGTTACTATTATATAAAATTTTATGGGCTTATTATACCATTTAATACTAATTTTTATATACCAATTTTAGTACATAATAGGTAATTATTTTGATTCTTGTAAAACTGTCTCTATACGCTCATTCCAAATAGTATTCAACTGTACTGTTAAATCATGAGGCGTACCATTATTATCAACGATTATATCTGCATAGGCACGTTTATCATCAAGCCGCATTTGACTATTAATACGAGCAAGGGCATCCTCTCTCGTATATCCATTACGACTCATTAAACGTTCGATTTGAGTCGTTTCATTCACATATACGAGCCACACCTCATCCATCATGGTATACCATTCCCCTTCGATGAGTAATGGAATATCATAGATTAAAATTGGCGTATTTCCTTGTTCATATTGAGATGTCAACTC
Organism: Veillonellaceae bacterium; assembly: GCA_902834965.1. The sequence goes on along the minus strand of CADFKY010000074.1, from coordinate 3,126 downwards.
CATAATACGATTGCGTATATGTGTTTTTAGACAGCTATTTAATAATTGTCGTTTTTCTTCATTGTGAAAGACTATAGCACCAAGCGCTTCACGATTGAGTGTGCCGTCAGCATGTAAAACATTAGAACCAAAGGTCTCTACAATAGCTTGTAAGCCCTCAGTCCCCGGCTCCACTACTTCACGAGCTACAATATCAGCATCGATATAGGGTATTCCTTTGTCCTTAAAATAGGTAAGGACTGTACTCTTGCCTGATGCAATACCACCAGTTAAGCCTATTTTAAACATATATACCTTCTAACACGTAATACTATCAATTAAACTATTTTACCAATGCCCAGTTCTCAGCATGATGCACATCTACAATAAGAGGAACCTGTAATTCTACTACAGATTGCATTGTAGAACGCAATAATTCTTCAACTGCGTCTAATTCTTCATTCACTACTTCTAATACAAGTTCGTCATGTACTTGTAATAAAAGTCGAGATTTAAAGTTTCCTTCCTCTAGCTTTTGCTCAACTTGGTTCATTGCTAACTTGATAATATCTGCAGCAGTACCTTGAATTGGTGTATTCATCGCCGTACGTTCAGCAAAGGAACGACGGTTAAAGTTGCGGCTATTAATATCAGGAAGTTCGCGTTGACGGCCGAACATAGTGCGAACCTTACCAGTTTCATGGGCCTCCTGAACCATACGATCCATGTACTCTTTAACCTTAGGATAACGGCTAAAGTATAAGTCAATATAGTTTTTAGCTTCTCCCCGTGTGATACCAAGGTCGCGAGATAAGCCATAGTCAGAAATACCATAAATAATACCAAAGTTAATAGCCTTTGCATGAGAACGCTCTTCGCTTGTTACCTCATCTTGAGATTTACCTAGTACCTCTGCTGCAGTAAAGCGATGAATATCCTTACCATCAACGAAAGCTTTAATCAACGCTTCATCGCCAGAAAGATGTGCTAAAATACGTAACTCAATTTGAGAATAATCGGCACTCACTAATGTGTCATACCCTGCACCTGGATAGAATAAGGCACGAATTTCACGGCCTTTTTCGGTACGAACAGGAATGTTTTGTAAGTTAGGATCAGAGGAACTAAGACGACCTGTAGCCGTAACCATTTGATTAAAGGTAGTATGAATACGCTTAGTCTTATCATTAATAAGGACTGCTAATCCTTCACAATAGGTAGATACTAATTTTGCTACAGAACGGTATGCCAAGATTTTTTCCACGATTGGACTATCATTACGTAGCATATCAAGTACTTCAGCATCTGTAGAATATCCAGTCTTAGTTTTCTTAATAACTGGCAAGTTCATCTTTTCGAACAAGATGACCCCCAACTGTTTTGGAGAGTTTATGTTGAAAGTTTCACCAGCAAGATCATAAATCTCTTGTTGTACTTGGGCTAATTCATCTTTAAAGCGAGATGTCGTTTCAGCCAGCTTATTTGTATCAATATATATACCATTTTTCTCCATTACTACTAATGTATGAATCAATGGCAACTCAATAGTTTCATATAAAGACCATAACTCTTCACGTCGAGCAGATTCACAAGCTACATCATTCATAGCAAGTAAAGCTTTCACCATAGATACGCACTCTACATCTACGCTACCGCTAGCAATGCTAGGCACAGAGAAACGTTCCGTTAAATATAGATAACCATAGTTAGTACGTGTTGGATCTAACAAGTATGCTAGAAGAGACATATCATGGATACGTGCAGTGTTATCATCATTAAACAAAGAGATTTCAGCTGGTGACTCTTTACCTAATGCTTCTATTAGTTCTTTTGTTTGAGTAGTAACAATGGCCTTAGCCCCTTGTAATACTGCTAGAACAGCCTTTGTATCATTTGTTTTAACGATAGTATCACCATTAGAAAGATAGGTAGTCTCGATTGTTCTAAATGGAGTTTTTCCATCGAGCACAACATGAACTGCTACTGTTTTATCTGTATAGAAGTCAGGAGTTAGAGCCTTAGCATCAGCTAAATCGTCTAGAGAAATTTCCTCTTGTGGTGCAAAAAGAGAGCCTGGGTCACCAAAAGCTGCTTCCTCTCCGCCCATTACTTGTACAATTCTAGGTGTTAATTTAGTAAAACCAAGAGTTTCAAATAAAGGCTGTACCTCAGAAGTATGGAAATTTTGCACAAAGTCTTCTACCTTGTAAGATAAGTCCATATCCGTTTTGATGGTAGCTAACTCACGAGATAAGAACGCTAAGTCTTTATTTTCAATGAGTCGCTCTTTTAATTTCTTACCAGAAATATCTTCAATATGGTCATATACAGACTCAAGATTACCGTATTCTGTAATCAATTTAAGAGCCGTTTTTTCACCTACACCTGGTACACCTGGAATGTTATCGGAAGAATCCCCCATAAGAGCTTTCATTTCGATAACCTTATCTGGGCCATAACCATAAAGTTCCTCCATGTTATCAAGAGTAACCTCTAACATGTCAGAAATGCCTTTTTTAGTTAGGAATACATGACTATGTTCTGTTACGAGTTGAAGGTTATCGCGGTCACCAGTAATAATTTTAACAGCCATTTCTGGTGTACCAAATTTCTTACTCAACGATCCTAGAATATCGTCACCTTCAAAACCTTCTTCTTCAATAACACAAATACCCAACGCTTTTAATACATCTTGAATAAGGCTAAATTGAGGTCGTAAATCCTCTGGTGCATCTGGACGATTACCTTTATATTCGCTATACATTTCTGTACGGAATGTCTGACGACCTTTATCAAAAGCTACTGCAATATAATCAGGATTGATTTCTTCGTACAATTTAATGAGCATTGTTAAGAAACCGTACACCGCATTCGTTGGAGTACCTAAAGCAGACTTCAACGGTGGTAATGCAAAGAATGCACGGAATAACAAACTACTGCCATCTATAATCATTAATTTTTTCATAAGACACCTCACTTAATTCTATCCTTTATTATAACATAAGGTAACTTATTATATATGCAAAAAGGGACTCTCAACAGAGAGTCCCTTTGAAGATGTAGATATAAAAAAACAACCCCGTATCGCTAGGCAACAAGAGGTTGTTGACGCTCAAATTATAAAGCGTTTACTTTAGCTGCAAGATT
>CADFKY010000073.1 GCA_902834965.1 Veillonellaceae bacterium | reverse complement strand
AGGTTTGAAAGAACAAGTTAACGCTGCAAAAGCTAAAAAACGCAAAAAATAATCCCTAATGGATTGGAAAGAGACCTTTCGAGGTCTCTTTTTTTCGTCTATTTATGGTATAATGCACAGAGAAAGGGTGTACTATGAATAACGAAAGATCACGGAAGGTTCTCATCGTGTCCGCTTCTATTGGGACAGGACATATGCAGGCCGCCAGAGCCATAGAAGAATATTGGAAAGAGAAAGAACCACAAGCATCGATAACTCATGTGGACTTTCTTGATACAGAAACCATGTCTGTAGAGCATTTGATCAAGGGCACATACATCAAGATGATTGACGTATTCCCGATGCTATATGATATGATTTACCGCGTATCAAAAGGGGAAAAACGAGGTACGATTATGCAAACTGCATTATCATACCTATTGAAAAGCCGCATGCTCAAATTGGTACAACAAGAAGCGCCAGATGTAATGGTATTTACGCATCCATTCCCATGTGGTGCAGCGTCTATCTTAAAACGCCAAGGACATATCGATGTACCATTAGTGGCTATCATGACGGACTTTAGTAGTCATCAATTTTGGCTATACCCTCAAATTGATACATACTATGTAGCTACTGAATCGATGGTAGATGAAATGGTAGCAGCTGGTATTGATAAATCACGCATCCATGTATCAGGTATTCCTGTACGACGCTCCTTCTTCCGTGATGCTATTGAAGAATATAGCTTAGAGAAACCGGTAAAAGTGCTCGTTATGGGCGGTGGCCTAGGTTTAGGTTCTCTAGAAACGGCATTAAAACATTTAGATGAAGTAAACGGTATTGATGAAATTACTGTCGTAGCCGGTCAAAATACATCTCTTTATGAATCCTTAGTTACCCTTAGTGAATCTATGCGAACTAAGACCATTGTATACGGATATACTACGAATATTTCGGAACTTATGAAGTCGTCTTCCTTGCTAGTTACAAAGCCTGGTGCATTAACATGTATGGAAGCGGTTACTATTGGTTTGCCTATGGTATTCTTTAATGCCATACCAGGGCAAGAAGAGGCCAATGCAGAGCTGTTAGAACAACGAGGTTGTGCTCGTTGGGCTCGTGATATTCATAACTTGGAAGACGTTGTGACCGCGCTTCTTATTAACTCTCCAAGACTTCAACAAATGTCTGAGCGTGCTCGTGAATGGCATGTGGATGGTGCGGCTAATATCGTAAATAGTCTTATAGCCATATTAGATGCTGAGACGCCGGTAGAATTAGTGAAAGCAGAGCAATCTATTAGTTAATAGTCTAGTATTTACAGAATCATAGTGATTGTAAAAGCTATATAATGCTATTCTTTTATTAATGATGTTAGTTCGATAAACGTTATATGCTATATCAACGTTATATGTTCTATCATAAAATTAAAAAAGCGATGATCTTATATAGGTCATCGCTTTTGTTTTATTGGTATTGTTCAATATGTTCTTGTCGAATGTTTTGAAGTGTTTCCAAGAATGCATCTGTGCTTTCAGCACTGTCCAACAAGTCTTTTAGTTGGTAAGAATCATCGAGGGTCACACTCCATTGGAAGGAGTCATTATCGTCGTATACATTGAATACGATTGGTGTTTCTAAATCCTCTGGCAAATGACCGTCATCATCGGACACAGTTGCATAGGTGCCATCTTCCAAGAGCTCTGTAAATAATGTGTCATACCCATCGATATCGATAAGTTCAAAGTTGATAGTTTCATAAAAGTCTAAAACGATATCTGCTGCCATGTGGACCTCCTCATGAATATATACGTTACGTTTATTCTACTGAGGGGGCCTGTTACTGTCAATGGTAATGTGTAGTATAATAAATATCAGAATGACATAATAGGAGCATACGATGAACGTTATTAGTTTACAAAACATAGAAAAATCATATGGCACACGACTGCTGTTTAAGGAGGTAAATATTACTTTCACCACCGAAAAACGACTAGGTCTTGTGGGCATTAATGGGACAGGTAAGTCTACTTTCTTAAAAATCTTAGCAGGACAAATGGAGCCTGATAAGGGGACCATTGAGCGAAATGGTAAGGCTAGTATACATTATCTAGCACAAACACCTGAGTTTGATCCGAATTCTACATTACTAGAAGCTGTTCTTGATGGTGATCATCCTCGTTTACGAATGGTACAATCCTTTGAGCGCATTAGTCGTGAATATCGCGAAATGCAAGAGACTGGTGGCGAGGATGCTAAAGTATCTCGTAACTACATGAATGCCTTGGAGCAGATGGATCAACAAGATGGATGGCAAGTGGAGCAAGAGGCTCGTATTATTTTATCTAAATTAGGCTTTCCTGATGTAAATCAAAAAGTGGCTATGTTATCTGGTGGTCAAAAGCGTCGCCTTGCATTAGGGCAGGCATTATTATATCCTTGTGACCTATTATTGCTGGACGAACCGACAAACCATTTAGATGAAGATAGTATCGATTGGCTAGAGTCTTATTTAAGTGCTCGCCAAGGAGGACTATTAATTAGTACCCATGATAGATATTTCCTCGATTCAGTATGTAATGGGATTTTAGAATTATCGAATCGACGTATGTACCAATACGATGGCAACTACGAAGAATTTATTGCCTTAAAGGCTGATCGAGAGGCTCGTGAGGCGGCTACAGAAGAGAAGCGTCGTCAGTTCTTAAAACGAGAAATCGAATGGGTACGCCGTGGTGCGTTGGCGAGAACGACAAAGCAAAAGGCTCGTTTAGACCGCTATGAAAAACTTAAGAATATGGAGAAAACTAGACGCCCGGATCAAATGGATCCTATTGCCTTAAAAACACGTTTAGGGAAAACCATCTTTGATATTGAACATTTAGCATTCTACTTTGGCAATCGTCCTATGATTAAGGATTTTACCTACCATGTAGTGCGTCATGATCGTATCGGTATCGTTGGCCCTAATGGGGTTGGCAAGTCCACCTTTATGAACATTCTTGATGGAACCTATGAACCTACAAGCGGTACGATTGGTAAAGGCGAGACAGTTCGCATTGCACATTTCAAACAAGAACTGCCTGAGTTTGATGAAGATATGCGCGTTCTCGATTATATTCGTGAAGACCATTCGTATATGGTGTTGGGCGATGGCTCTACATTGAGTGCAGGTCAGATTCTTGAACGATTCCTGTTTACCCCTGAGCTACATGGTGTGCCAATCCGTAAACTTTCAGGTGGCGAACGACGTCGGTTGTATCTATTAAAGTTGCTTATGAGCGCTCCTAATGTTTTGTTACTAGACGAACCGACCAATGATCTTGATATTCCTACATTAGAGGTACTAGAGGATTTCCTTGACTCCTTTAGTGGTGTCATTATCACCGTATGTCACGATCGTTATTTCCTAGACCGCGTTGTGGACAAACTTTTTGTGTTTAGTGGTGATGGTCATATTGAGATTGTTCATGGCTCCTATTCTGATTACAAGGATTCTTTAGATGAAAGTAGCGTTGGAAAGCGCCCATTCTATATGGCTAATACAGGTACATCTGTTACTTCTAAAGATGAAAAAGCGGAAGGGGTTGCACCTAGTACTGCCAGTGATGACTCATCGTTAGGCACTTCGGTAGATGGGAGTGATAGTAGCATCACAACTTCTGGAGGAGATACTTTCAAAGAAGCACCAAAGAAGGGGCTAAATAAAGCGGAAGAAGCGGAGTATGCTAACATCATGGAGGAATTGCCTAAATTAGAGCATTTAGTAAAGGGCCTCGATGTCATGATTAGTCAAGTTGCTACTGATTATGAGAAGATGCAATCCTTGATGGCTGAGCGAGAAGAGACTCAATCCCAAATAGATGCGCTCACAGAACGGTGGATGGAATTGGAAGAACGCCTATAATTCCTTATAGCATGCGATTTTTTAATATCTGTTATGCAAAGGAATTACATGTAAATTTATTGATAAAAGTCACAATTTATAGTATAATTTCATCGATTAACGATAACAACGTTACCTAAGTAGGAGGAACTCATGAGTAAGTACCAATTTTTAGACCGTCGCGTGCCAATTGAAGACGGAAATATTGCATTAGTACAAGATTTATCCAAATGTAAAAACTGCTCCTTATGTCGTAAAGCTTGTGCTGTAGACATGGGCGTATTTGATTATTATGATTTAACAACAAATGGGGATCATCCAATTTGTATTCATTGCGGTCAATGTGCATCTATTTGTCCATTTGATTCCATCAATGAACGCTCTGAAATTGATGAAGTAAAAGCAGCTATTGCTGACCCTAATAAAATCGTTGTATTCCAAACTGCACCTGCTGTACGTGTTGGCTTAGGTGAAGAATTTGGTCTTGATGCGGGTACATTCGTAGAAGGTAAAATGGTAGCTGCTCTTCGTAAATTAGGTGGCGACTATATTCTCGATACAAACTTTGGTGCGGACATGACTATCATGGAGGAAGCATCTGAGTTGTTGGAACGCGTTATCAATAGTGATTCCGTATTGCCTCAATTCACATCTTGTTGCCCTGCTTGGGTTAAATTTGCTGAAACATTCTATCCAGAATTCTTGCCAAACTTGTCTACTGCTAAGAGTCCAATTGCAATGCAAGCGCCTACACAAAAAACATATTTTGCTGAAAAAATGGGCCTTGATGCAAAACAAATCGTTGCTGTTGCAGTAACACCTTGTACAGCTAAGAAATTCGAAATTCGTCGTGACGAAATGAACTCCTCTGCTGAATATTGGGATGTACCAGAAATGCGTGATACAGACTACTGTATTACTACACGTGAACTTGCAAAATGGTTACGTGCAGAAGAAATCAACTTTGATGAATTAGAAGATTCTTCATTTGATCCATTGATGGGTGAAGCATCTGGTGGTGGTATCATCTTCGGTAATACTGGTGGCGTTATGGAAGCGGCTATGCGTGCGGCTTACAAATTAGCAACTGGTGAAGATGCACCTCAAACATTGATCCCATTCGAAGCAATTCGTGGTATGGACGGTGCTCGTGAAGCAGACGTAGTGATTGGGGACAAAACATTACATGTAGCGGCTGTTCATGGTACAGGCAACTTGCGTAAGTTCATCGAACGCATGCGTGCAGAAAATATCCATTATGACTTCATTGAAGTAATGGCGTGCCGTGGTGGCTGTATCGGTGGTGGTGGTCAACCACGCGTTAAATTACCAATGGCTGATAAAGCTCGTGAAGCTCGTATTGCTTCCTTGTACACTCGTGATGCGGAAGTAACAGTAAAAGCAGCTTGTGATAATCCAGATATCCAAAAATTATATGCAGAGTTCTTCGATGGTAAACCTATGAGCCATAAAGCACATCACATGTTACATACAACATTTGTGAGCCGTGCAGAAGACTTAGGCCCTAACGGTGCTTGTACACCTGCTACATGCCCAACATCTGTGCCTAACTTGAAAAAGGCCG
>CADFKY010000072.1 GCA_902834965.1 Veillonellaceae bacterium | reverse complement strand
TTCATAATGTGAAAAAAGGTGACAAGATTGTCATTACTGTTGCTGAACATCATGCTAATCTTGTAACATGGCAATATGTGGCAGAACAAACCGGGGCAACCTTAGAATACATGTACCTTGATGAACATGGTCATTTAAAAGATGGTGAAATCAATAAAATTGATGAAAATACTAAAATCGTCGCTTTTGCTCATGTTAGTAACGTGCTTGGTATGGAATTCCCAGTAAAAGAATTAACTGAAAAGGCTCACTCTGTAGGCGCTATTGTTGTTCTAGATGGTGCTCAATCTACACCTCATAAAAAAATCGACGTTCAAGCATTAGATTGCGATTTCTTCGTATTCTCTGGCCATAAAATGTGTGCATCCCAAGGTATTGGTGTACTCTATGGTAAACGTGAGCTATTAGAAGCTATGCCTCCATTCCTATTGGGTGGGGACATGATTGAATATGTAAAAGAACAAACTGCTACATTCAATGAGCTTCCATATAAATTCGAAGCTGGTACTCCAAATGCTGATGGTGCTGTTTCCTTACATGCTGCAATTGATTATTTAGAATCTTTTGGCATGGATGCTATTGAAGCCTATGAAGAGGAACTAGTAGCATATATTCTTCCTAAGATTGTTGCATTGCCACATGTTCATGTAATTGGCTCTCAAAATCCTAAGGAGAAACATGGCGTAATTGCGTTCACTGTAGATGATGTACATCCTCATGACGTAGCTACAATTTTAGATTCTAAAGGTATTTGCGTTCGTTCTGGTCACCATTGTGCACAACCACTAGGTGCATTTTACAATGTGTCTGCATCTACTCGCTTAAGTATGTACTTATATACTCGTAAGGAAGATTTAGATGCTTTCCTTGAAGTATTAAAGACAGTTCGTTCAGTAATGGGTTTTAAAGATTAGGAGATTTACCATCAATGGAAATGGATCAATTATATACGGAACTTATTTTGGAACATAACCAAGATAAGCGTAATAAACATGAATTAGCTCATTTTACAAATTCTGAGCATGGCCATAACCCAAGTTGTGGTGATGACCTAACATTGCAACTCAATGTGGAAGATGGCATTATTAAAGATGCTGCATATACAGGCTCTGGTTGTGCTATCAGCCAAGCATCTGCATCTATGATGATTGATATCATCAAGGGCAAATCCGTTGAGGAAGCTCTTCGTTTGGTAGAAATTTTCTTAGGTATGATCAAAAAAGAGATTACCGATGAAAATGAGTTAGAAGAATTAGAAGATGCTATGGCATTACAAAATATTTCTAACATGCCAGCACGTGTTAAATGTGCAGTTCTTGCATGGCATACATTGAAAGAGGCTTTAAAGAAATAATATGAAGAAAACGATATTATTTGATTTAGATGGAACTTTAACGGATTCTCAAGAAGGTATTCTTAAAAGTATTAAATTTGCATTGGAACATTTTGGCTATGATGTTCCTGATGAAGAAACATTGCAATTATTTTTAGGACCACCATTGGTAGATGCGTTCCAAGAACATTGTGGCATGACCTTTGACCAAGCGGAAGAAACGTACTTTAAATTCCGCGAACGATATGGTACAATCGGTAAATTTGAAAATCAAGTGTATCCAAATATTGTAGACTTGTTGGCTAAATGCAAAACAGAACAATATACTATTGCCGTTGCTACAGCAAAGCCGGAGCATTATGCTAAGGATATTTTAGATCACTTTGAATTAACACCTTACTTTGATGTAATTGTGGGTGCTAATTATGAAAGTGGTTTATTGCATAAGAAAGAGATTCTTGAAAAAGCTCTTAAACTTTGTGGCAATCCTTTAACTGATGAAAATGGTCGTCGTTTGGCCTTTATGGTGGGCGATCGTAAGTATGATGTAGAGGCAGCTAATGAACTTGGTTGTATTTCTATCGGTGTTACTTATGGTTATGGTACAGAAGCTGAACTAAAAGAAGCCGATGCAGAGTACATCTGTGATGATGTTGATGAAATTGCTGATGTTCTCGATCTTGAAGAAATGATGGTTCGTAGATAAGCTATTATAAATAAAATATTAACCTTAAAAAGGCTAGAGGGATTTCCTCTAGCCTTTTTGTATCTATCTAATAAAAGGACTAACCAATAAGGTTAGTCCTTTGTACTATTTTTTTAGGCCGCTTTTTTTAGCTAATGTTTTGATAACCTTAGCACTTTGTTTTTTCAATTTGCCGCCTGTTTGTTTGAGTTGAATACGTGTACGAGAAACACGACCAAGTGTAGTAATCTTTGTTTTACGACGTGGCTTCATATCGCGTTCGTTACCAAAGTCGCCACGTTGTACACTTGTTGCTTTTACCTTTTCTGCTCTGAAAGATTTACGCAACGCTTTCATAATTAATGTGAGCGGTAAGGATTGCTCAAAAGAATACAAATCAACAGCCACATAGCCTAGAGCAGGATACGTGTGCAATGTAAAGTGAAAGCCTGGTGCAACAGATAGGAGGGCGATCTCCTCGTCCATAACTTGACAACTGATTTCATCAACATCAAGGTCAGCTAAATCAAATGCGGTTGCTACACTTTCTTGTACAGCTGTAGCGGATGAAATTGCATCTTCATCGCAGGAATATAAATCAATTAACAGTTCTTGTCCTAATGCTTCTGCCATAACAACACCTTCTTTCATAAAAATATATCTCATTTATTATACCTATAATTTAAGATTAAGTCCAATTATAGGGGGATGTATTAAAAGGTCAAATGTATAGTATAGAAATTTGACCTTTATATTGACTAAAGTCAAAAAGTCAAATATAATAGATATATGTAAAAAGCAAATAGTCAAAATATATATTAAATAAAATGTTAAAGAGGTGTTTTTTATGAGTATGATAGCTGATAAAATAGAAAAGTTTATATTGGATCGTATGCGTGAAGAACAAGAGAAATTAATTTTAAAGCGTAACGAATTAGCTGATGAGTTAGATTGTGCACCTTCGCAAATTAGTTATGTTTTAAGTACGCGATTTTCCAATGAGCGTGGGTTTGATGTGGAATCAAGACGTGGATTAGGTGGATATATTCGAATCACAAAATTAAATCCAGAAAGTTCTGATTCTCTACCAGCTGTAACAACCTATCGTATTTATGAAGGTCAAAATACAGTAGATCGTTTAATTGATATAAAAGATGTAGACCAATCATTATTTCAATTACTACAAGCAGAAAAAATTACTCGTCGTGAGGCTCAATTGATGCATAATTCTTTTGCTACATTGATTAAAAATACGGATATTGAACATCGGAATAATGCAATTCGTGAGCTATACGCAACAATGGTGGATACACTACGGAAGGAGTGATGATCAGTGATATGTGATCATTGCCATAAAAATGAAGCTACTATCCATATGACAAATATTGTAAATAATCAGAAAACGGAACAACATCTGTGCAATACTTGTGCTACAGCACTACAACAAGAGGGAAAATTATCTCCCTATAGTTCCTTTATGAATGATATGTGGGATGATAGCTTTTTTACCAATGATTTCTTTAAAAATATGGTCTATCCTGATAATTTATTAAAATCTCATCAATCTAAACGGTGTCCTCAATGTGGTATTACTTATGATGAGTTTAATCGCGTAGGCAAGTTTGGTTGTGATACATGTTATGAAACCTTTGCTAGTGAAATAAAACCGTTATTACAACGATTACAAGGTAGTTCTGAATACGAAGGAACTGTTCCTAGTCATGGTCATAATGTATTTAAAGCCAAGTATGAACTAAAGCGATTGCGTCACCAATTAGACTCAGCTATTCAAGCAGAGAACTTCGAGAATGCAGCCATTTTAAGAGATAAAATAAAAGAATTAGAAGCCATCATTGGTGGCGATAAAGAGTAGGAGGTTCTTATTATGTTAGATACTATATTAGACTCTCCTTTAAGCCCATGGCTACAACACGATACGGATGCAACCGATCATATTGTCATATCTAGTCGAATCCGATTAGCACGCAATTTTGATGGAATATTGTTTACAAATCGTAATGATAAGTCATCTTTAGAAAAGGTAAATATCATCTCTAGAGGTTTGCTTCAACCTTTAAAAGAAGTAGATGGACATCAATACTCCAATATTAATCTTGAGCAATTAAGCGAGCGTGAGCGAGCTATATTAGTGGAAAAACATTTAATGAGTCCTGCATTGGAGGAAAAACTGCCATATCGTAATTTAGTAGTATCTGACGATGCATCTATTGTAATTATGGTGAATGAAGAAGACCATTTGCGGATTCAATCTATGGTTTCAGGATTACGATTACAGGAAGCTTATGAACATGCTCAAAAAATAGATAAGGCAATTGAAGCAAAATATCCCTATGCTTTTGATGAACGGTTTGGTTATTTAACGGCTTGCCCTACTAATGTAGGCACCGGTTTGAGGGTGTCTGTAATGTTACATTTGCCAGCATTGACCATATCTGGACGAATTACACGCCTTATTCGTAGCATCATTCAATTAGGCTATTCTGTACGCGGATTATATGGGGAAGGCTCCGAAGCGTTAGGAAATATTTACCAAATTTCTAATCAACGTACTATGGGTGTCAGTGAAGAGGATACCATCGAGCAATTGACGAAGATTGTAGAAGGTATTATTGCAGAAGAGAGAAAATCTCGTCAGTCATTATTACATAATGATAAAGAAGGCTTAGAAGATGTATTGTGGCGCTCCTATGGGGTCCTACAGAATGCACGCCGTGTAAATGGTAAAGAGGCCTTAACAAATCTTAGCGATATCCAATTAGGCGTTGACTTAGAGATTTTACCTTCTTGGGGTAAGGATTCATTTAATGAGTTAGTCGCCATAACTAGACCTAATTTTCTTTCTAAATATGCAGGAAATGATGATCTAACAGATATCGAGCGTGATAGCTATCGGGCAAAGGTAATCCGGCAAAAGCTTTCACATTAATATAAATTTGGAAAACCAATTACATATAATAAATTTACACATATAACTATGTGTTGATAATAGATGGCTTTAATCGGATCTGATTAAAGCCAATATAATATAATATATTCGAGTTGACTGTAGAATTTGTTTGTTTAGTTAATAGCTATTCCAATGGTATGTCCTACCATTGTTTACATATATTTGAAGAGAAATAATTACAATTTACATAGATAGATGAGGTGATATTATGATGCAACGATTTACAGACGATGCACAGCGTGTCCTTTCCTTTGCTCAAGAAGCAGCGCTAGAACTAGGGCATGACTATGTAGGCACTGAACATGTACTCATCGGACTTACAAAGGTTAAAAATGGTGTTGCCGCTAAGGCTTTAGAAGAGCTTGGTATTGTTACAGAAGATATTTTTGAAGCTGTAGAAGAACAAGTTGGTCGCGGTAATAAAAAAGCAACATCTATATATATGACTCCTCGTGTTAAGCATGTACTTGAGTTAGCTATTCAAGTTGCTAATCGCATGAATCATAATTACGTTGGTACTGAGCATATTCT
>CADFKY010000071.1 GCA_902834965.1 Veillonellaceae bacterium | reverse complement strand
CAGCTGCAGAGATTCGCAATATTTTGAGCCAATATAAAAGCCCTCGCTTAGAAGAATTACCAACATTCACAGGCGGCTTTGTAGGTTACTTTGCTTGCGAATATATCCGCTATATCGAGCCAACCCTCGATTTCCCAACACCAGATGATGACCCTGCTATGGTCAACGATGTAGACCTTATGCTCTTCGATAAGGTAATCGCATTCGACCATTACAAAAACAAAATCTACCTGATTGCTAATATTAGTACAAACGATTTAGAACGCAATTATAACAAGGCTGAGCTTGAACTTAAAGCATTAGCTGATCTCGTAGTAAACGGCAAAGAGGCAGATGTTCCAAAAGGCATTCTTAAAACAGAGTTCACTTCTGAATTTACAAAGGACGAGTTTGAAGCAGTTGTTAAAAAGACACAGCATTACATTAAGGAAGGGGATATCTTCCAATGTGTTGTATCTAATCGCCGTGAAGCTGAGTTCGATGGTAGCTTGTTAAATGCATACCGCGTATTGCGTACATTGAACCCATCTCCATATATGTTCTACCTATCTGGTGGCGATGTAGAGCTTACAGGTGCTTCTCCAGAAACATTGGTAAAATTGACAGATGGTAAAATGTACACCTTCCCAATTGCCGGTACTATGCGCCGCGGTAAAACCGAAGCAGAGGACCTCGCTATTGAAGAAAAGCTCATTAACGACGAGAAAGAGTTGGCTGAACATAACATGCTCGTTGACCTTGGCCGGAACGACTTAGGTAAAATTTCTAAATTTGGTTCCGTAAAAGTAGAGGCGTTACATATGTTGCAACGTTTCTCTCATGTAATCCACATTACATCTACTGTAAGTGGTGACATTCAAGACGGTAAAGATGCTCTCGATGCTATCGGTGCTACATTGCCAGCTGGTACATTGTCCGGGGCTCCTAAAATTCGTGCTATCGAGATTTTACACGAACTTGAAAAAAGCCCGCGCGGTGTATACGGCGGCGCTGTAGGTTACATCGACTTCTCCGGTAACATGGACGTATGTATCGGCATCCGTATGGCTATGAATAAAGGCGGTAAGGTCTATGTTCGCGCTGGCGCAGGTATCGTTCGCGATAGTGTTCCTGCTAGTGAATATAACGAAACCTTGATCAAAGGCCAATCCATGATTTCCGCAATTACAGATGCACAGGAGGTAGAATAATGGTACTCCTTATAGATAATTACGATAGCTTCTCCTTCAATTTATACCAATTAGTAGGCTCTATCGATCCAGACATTAAAGTCATCCGCAGTGATGAATTAACAGTTGAAGAAATCCGCGCTTTAAAACCAGATTACGTGATACTTTCACCAGGACCTGGCAGACCAGCTGATGCGGGCGTATACGAAGACCTATTGCGCGAATGCAAAGGCGAATTCCCAATCCTCGGCGTATGCCTCGGTCACCAAGCCATCGGCGAAGTATTTGGTGGGACCGTATCCTATGCAAAACAAGTGATGCACGGCAAACAAAGCGTAGCCAAACAAGTGCACCCATCTAAAATCCTAAAAGGCGTACCTGAACAATTCGAGGTGGCTCGCTACCACTCCTTGGCAATTATTGACGAAACCATGCCAAGCGAACTCATCGTTACATCCATTACCGACGACGGCGAAGTAATGAGCGTAGAACACAAAGACTACCCAATCTACGGTGTGCAATTCCATCCGGAATCCATCATGACACCGAACGGGGAACAAATGATTCGCAATTTCCTAGAAAAATAGCTACTGTCTAATTTAGGTATTCGAGGGGCTATTTTTAAGTATTAACACGGTGAGGCAAAAATAAGGCCTCTCGGAACTCCGATGGCCACCCACCCCACTACGTGGGGCCGCCAAGTCGTTCCTTAAGACCTTATTTCCTGCCAACTCAATTTTGACAATATCTAATAATAGCCCCTCTACAATACATAACATGAACTGTAGATATATTTTTCTAAAAAAATATGCGAACCAGAACCCCTAATATAGGAAAAGGTGGTGCGTAGCACCACCATTCCCAACCCCTATAAAGAAATGACCTGTGCATTACTCCATATAATGCGCAGGATCATTTGATAATAGTTTGTTTGAGGGATATCTATTAAATTGGTATGATTTTGTTGATAGGTTCGATTGGGTTATGTGTGAAGCCGACTTGGCGCCCCGCATAGCGGGGGGTGGCCTCTTGGAGGCTGAGGGCATGACCCAATCGGTACCGAATAGATAGAATTGTATTAATTTAATAGATATCCTCAAAAGGAGATTTAAAATGATTAAAGACGCATTATATGCAGTAACGCATGGTCAAGATTTATCCTACGACCTTGCTAAAGATACAATGAATAAAATTATGAGCGGCGAGGTAGCCGAGGTTCCTATGGCTGGTTTCTTGTGCGCTTTGGCGGCAAAAGGCCCTACTGTAGATGAGGTTACAGCTTTTGCTGAGGTTATGCGTGAGAAAGCAGGTTCTGTACCTCATGAAGGTACTGTTGTGGAAATTGTAGGTACTGGCGGCGACGAAGCGAATACGTTCAACATTTCTACTACATCTGGTTTCATTATTTCCGCTGCCGGTATTCCTGTAGCGAAACATGGTAACCGCAGTGTATCTAGTAAATGTGGCGCTGCTGACTTGATCGAAGCATTGGGTGCTAAATTAGAGCTTAACGGCGAACAAAATGAAGCAGTTCTTAATAAAGCAAATATGTGCTTCATGTTTGCTCCTGTATATCACCAAGCTATGAAATATGCAGGCCCTGTACGCAAGGCATTAGGCGTTCGTACAGTATTCAACATTCTCGGACCTTTGGCAAACCCAGCAGGTGCTACTGTTGAGTTGATGGGTGTATACGATAAATCTTTGGTAGAACCATTGGCTCGTGTATTGGCTAACCTTGGTGTTAAACGCGGTGCTGTGGTACACGGCTTCGACGGCCTTGATGAAATTACGGCAACTAACAAAACGTACGTATGCGAAATTAATAATGGAACTTTCACAAGCTACGAATTCGACCCTAAAGAATATGGTTTCGAATACGCTGATAAAACTGAGCTTGAAGGTGGCGATGCTACTGTAAATGCTGAGATTACACGCCGCGTTCTCGGTGGTGAGCAAGGTGGTAAACGCACAGCCGTTCTTCTTAACGCAGGTATGGCGATTTACCTTGCAAAAGATGGCATTACATTAGCCGAAGGCATTGAAGAGGCGAAAAACATGATTGACTCTGGCAAGGCTCTTGCTACAATGGAACAATTTGTGAAAGCAACCCAAGAGGTATAACCATTGATTTTAGATAAGATTGTAGAGGCTACTAAAGTTCGAGTGGCCAAAGAAAAAGAGGTGGACACGCCTGAGGCTGTGAAAGTAGCGGCCTTAGCGTTACCATCGGATACAGGATTTCCTTTTGAAGCAGCACTTCGTCAGCAAGACTTTAACTTCATTTGTGAAGTAAAGAAGGCGTCTCCTTCAAAGGGGATTATCGCTGAGCATTTCCCGTATTTAGACATCGCCAAAGAATATGAAGTAGCTGGGGCAGCAGCCATCTCTGTATTGACTGAGCCAGACTTCTTTAAAGGGGACAAAAAATATTTGCAAGAAATCGCTAGCACCGTAAAAATTCCTGTCCTTCGTAAGGACTTCATCATCGATGAATACCAAATCTACCAAGCAAAGATTTGGGGTGCTAGTGCAATCCTATTAATCTGTGCGTGCCTCGATGTGCCTACATTGACAAAGTTCCGTGAATTAGCCGACTCTTTGGGTTTGTCTTCCTTAGTAGAGGCTCATGACGAGCAGGAAGTACAAATGGCCATCGATTGTGGTGCTCGTATTATTGGTGTTAACAACCGCAATTTAAAAGATTTCACCGTAGACGTACAAAATAGTGTGCGCTTGCGTAATCTCGTTCAAGATGATGTGATTTTCGTATCTGAAAGTGGCCTAGAAACACCAGAGGATATCCAAGTATTGCGCGATAACAACATCGGCGTAGCCTTGATGGGTGAAACATTTATGCGTTCTCCTAACAAGGTTGAGAAATTGGCTTATCTTTATGGCCCAACCTACTACACACCAAAGGTTAAGATGTGCGGTATCTCTAAGGTGGAAACAATCCCTACTGTAGTAGAGGCTAAGCCAGACTACATGGGCCTTGTATTCGCACCAAGCAAACGGCAAGTCACAGTAGACCAAGCTAAAACATTAGTGGAAGAACTTCATAAACAATACGCAAAAACATATGGTGCAGTTGAAGCACCAATGAATGTTGAAACAGCACAAGATAATAAGGAATTTGTCCAAGAAAATCCTAATTTTGAGAACATTAAAACGGTAGGTGTCTTCGTCAATGAAATACTAGATAACCTCGTTACAATTGCTAAAGAAGTCAATCTTGATGCGGTGCAATTGCACGGCGATGAAGATGAAGCTTTCATCCAAGCTCTCAAGGAGAAAACAGATGTAGAGGTTTGGAAGGCTGTTCAAATCCGTAGTGCTGCAGATGCAGAGGCGTGGATCGATAGCAGTGCGGATATGCTATTATTTGATGCGTACCATAAGGATGAACGAGGCGGTACGGGCGAAGTGTTCGACTGGTCTTGCTTAGATGAGTTTGAACGTCCGTTTATGCTCGCAGGTGGTATCGACAGGGCTAATGTGGCGCGTGCTATTCGCACAGTTCGACCTTATGGCATCGATATTAGTAGCGGAATTGAAACAGATGGTGTGAAGGACGATGAAAAGATTAAAGCTTTCACCAACATTGTGAGAACAATAGCTCACTAAATCACAGAAAATACATAAATCTAAGATATAATAATATTTTAGACACATCCGATGGAATTCATCGATTGTTGAGATAGATGCCAATAGTAACGCTGTACAGGCGTGTTAGTAGGAATGGCATATGGAAAGGTAAGTTATATGAGTGAACAAAGACATGGTTATTTTGGCTCCTTCGGTGGCCAATTTATGCCAGAAACATTGATGAATGCAGTCATCGAATTGGAAGAGGCATACAATAAGTACAAAGATGATCCTGATTTCGTACGCGAACTTGAGGATTTACATAAAAAATATACAGGTCGTCCATCCCTTTTATACTATGCAGAACGCATGACAAAGGACCTTGGGGGCGCTAAAATCTACTTAAAACGGGAAGATTTGAACCATACTGGTTCTCACAAATTGAATAACGTAATCGGTCAAATGTTATTGGCAAAACGGATGGGTAAAACTCGCGTTATTGCTGAAACTGGTGCAGGTCAACACGGCGTGGCAACAGCTACTATCGCTGCGTTGATGGGCATGGAATGTGAAGTATACATGGGTGCTGAAGACTGTGAACGTCAAGCGCTTAATGTATATCGCATGGAATTATTGGGCGCTAAGGTGCATCCTGTAACAACTGGTACAAGTACATTAAAAGATGCTGTATCTGAAGCGATGCGCGAATGGACAAACCGTATGTCTGATACGCACTATGTATTGGGCTCTGTTATGGGTGCTCATCCATTCCCTATGATCG
>CADFKY010000070.1 GCA_902834965.1 Veillonellaceae bacterium | reverse complement strand
AACGGCAGTTTAAGATTTCAGCAATATGCATTACTTTGATACGGCGATCGATTTCACCATCTTTATGAAGACGGTCAAGCATACCTGCAATATTCATCAAGCAAGCTTGGTCGGAGCCGGAAATTACGTTAGCACCAGTGCTAGCGATTTCCAAAGCTTTTTCACGCGTCATTACTTCGCTAATTTCTGGATTTTTAACGGAGAATGTACCGCCGAAACCGCAGCAACGGTCTGCACGAGGTAATTCAATCAACTTAAGGTCTTTTACATTGCGAAGGAGTTTGAAAGGTGGTTCTTTTACACCCATCAAGCGAGTTACGTGGCAAGATGTATGGTATGTAACAGTTTCGTCAAAGCGTGCGCCAACATCTTCTACACCCAATACATCGGTAATGAATTCAGTGAATTCATAAATTTTTCCGCTCAATTTTTCTGCGCGTTGTTGCCATTCAGGTTGACCTTCCAAGAAGTGTTGGTATTCATCGCGAATAGCAAAGGCACAGGAGCCAGACATGCTGACTACATAGTCAGCGTTTTCGAAGCATTCGATTGTATTCTTAATAGCATCCATAGCGGCATCATTGTAACCGGAGTTTGTGAACATTTGTCCACAGCATACTTGTTTCTTAGGCACTACGAGGTCGCAACCTAGTCTCTCAAGTACTTCTACGCCAGCCATGCCAACATGAGGGTAGAACATATCAATCAAACACTGTTGGAAAAGATGAATTTTCATATTTTCGTCCTCAACTTTTCTAGTACTTAACTCAAAAAAATTTTTGATATGTATTCATTTAGGTCGATAAAATTCCACAAATTATCAGCCTATACAATAAATTGACGATCTTTAAAGTGTTATATTTAAAGAACATTTCGATATAATTATAAATAAGGGCACCATAAATGTCCAAGCAATTGCTATATTCGTATTTAAGGTTGTATAAATCATACCCTTATGACTAAAAGTAATAATCAAAATTGATTTTTATCACACTCACGTACTGCTTTATAAATTTTTTCTATAACTCCCGTGTTTTCTTTATTTGCAAATGTTTATCAAGTAGATATTTTTTAGTCCCAAAATTGCACCATTCTCATTTGCTATAATGAAAATGTAACTTTCACCATTATTCATCTAATTTTTATCCTTATATATTACATTTTCTTATAGTAGTGGTTATTTCATAAAAGTGCTATAATTTATGTATATAAACGTAATTTGAAAGGAGCTTTCTCATGAAACTCAATAAATTGTCCTTATCTCTAGCGATTACATTGGCGCTAGGATCTACATTCGGCATGGCTCATGCAGAAACTACAACAACTACGAAAGCACCAGTTGTAACGAATGCAAAAGCATCTACACATACTACAACTGCTGCAAAAACAACTGCTAAGACAACACATGCAAAAACAACTGCTGCGAAAACTACACCAGCAGCGACAGCTAAATCTACTACAACTACAGATAAAACTACAACAACTGCAAAAGCAACACAAAAATCTGAGGCTCCTGCAAAGGCTAAAGAAACATTGCCAGCTGGCGTATACCCAGATACAAAGGATAACTGGGCTCGCGATGCTATCCAAGCAATGACAGAGGCTGGCTACTTATCCGGCTATGCAGATAATACATTCCGTCCTGGTAAAAGCATTACTCGTGAACAAGCAGCAGCCATTTACGGCAAAGTGTTGCAACACAATATGAACGAGCAAGAACTTGCTGACTTAGTAACAAAAGAAAATGGCGTTTCCTATTCCGATGTTGAAAGCGACCGTTGGTCCAACACAGCTATTAAATTAGTTGGTGCTGCTGGCGTTATGGAAGGTACAACAAAATCTACATTTGCCCCTGCTAAAGCGATGGACCGCGAAGAATTCGTTGCTTCCGCAGCTAATTTAGTAAAGAAAATAAAACCTGATGCACCTGTAAAATCCGAAAAGGTTACATTCAAAGACAGTGCTAGCATTTCCAAAGCATATGTAGCGGATATCGAATACATGGCACAACGCGGCTATGTAGCATCCGGTGCAACAACTGCTTTCAACCCAACACAACCTGTAACACGCGCACAAGCGGCAACAATCTTAAACCGCATCTTAAACGGTGAAACAGCCCCTACTACTAGCAAGGCTACCGCTATTAAAGAAGATGCAAAGCAAGACGCTGAAAAGGTTGAAAACAAAACTAAAACCGTTGAAAAAGAAGTCGCTAAAGACGTAAAAGCGGATGCTAAGAAAGTAGATACTGCTGCAAAGGCAGATGCAAAAAAAGCTGATGCTGCTGTGAAGTCTGATGCTAAAAAAGTTGAGGCTGATGCGAAAAAGGTAGAAAAAGAAGCTAAGGCTAAAAAATCTGACAAGGTTTCTGAGTCTAAAGCAGAACAATCTCCACGCATCGTTCGACCTGTACGTCGCAGCACATTAAAACCACTCGATCAAAAACAACAAGAAACATTGGAAAACAATGTATTCACTCAACTCAACAAAACATATAAAACACCAGAAGCGTTCCAAGACTATGGTGTTATGTACTGGAGAGACAATCAATTGCATGTAGCTTTGAAATCTAATTCCGATTTGGATACAGTAAAAGCTAATTTGGCAAGCCAAGGCAATGCTACTATCAACAACTATGTAGTAGTTGAACCATCTCAATACAGCCAAACTGAATACGATGTTATCGAATCTAATTTCCGTAACTACTACAGCAAAAACGAAAAAGGTGGCAATATTATCGCCGTATTCCCAGACGTTGAAAACAATCAATTATACGCTGTAGTTAGCACTGCAAGCAAAGAAACACAACAAGGTATTTCCAAGGTATTTGGTTCCAAAGTTAAAATGACTGTAAAACGCTAATAGCGACAAAACTCCGATATACTTTAGTCCTTAAGGGGACTTCAAAAACAGCGTTATCTAACGCTGTTTTTGATATATTTACCACATGATTAGGAAGGATATGTATGCAACAGGTATCAAAACACACATTACGGGCTCTCATCCTGTCCGCTTTACTTACTACATCCGGTATGGCATTTGCCGCTACACCGGCACAAACACCAAGCGCTAATCCAGCGCAACATACTGTAACAACAACGGCAACAGTTCAAGATACAACAGCTACTGAACAAAACAAAACTGCTGTACCTGCTAATACTGTTGTTAACCAACAACTTCGCTCCGGCGTTGTTACGTCTCCAAAGGATATCCAAGATGTGCGACCATACATCTTCTCCGATGTACCAAGTGATTTTTGGGCTTCTAAATCAATTAGTGCCGTAGCAAAGGCTAAATTGATGAAAGGCTATGCGGATGGCACATTCCGTCCTAATCAACCAATGACACGCGAAGAAGTGGCCTCCCTATTCAACAATATTACCGATGATGGCCAAGCAGCGTTCATCTCTAGTCACTTTAAAGATATTACATCCGACCGTTGGTCTGCCCTCGCTATTGAATCAGTAGCGCGCAAGAATATCATCTCTGGCTATGGCGACACTACATATAAACCTGAAAAATATATGTCCCGCCAAGAATTTGCTGTGGTAGCAGATAACTACCTACATTATCTAGGCTATACAACAGATGACCCTACTGTACTCGATCAAGTAGCGTATGGGGACCAAAAATTCGTAGCCCCTTGGGCACAAGACGCAGTGCGTGAATTAGCATACTTAGGATTTACCAACTATGCACCAGGCACGATGTTTAACCCAGAAAAATACGTAACCCGTGCAGAGGCGGCTGAAATTTCCTACCGTATGACACAAACACCACAAGCATTGGCATTCCACAATGCGCTCTACCGTCAACAAGTGGAACGAAAAACATCCAATGTCATCAGCCACGCCCTTCACTATGGTCAAGACTTCACACAATTTAGAAACGACGGTGCTCTCTTCTGGAAGGAAGGTAAATTGCACGTTTCTGTAGTGGACAAAAAACACTTCGATACAGTTCATACAGCACTAGCTGACGCTCACGATCCACAACTCGATAATGCATTAATTGTAAGCCAAGGCAAATTGACACAAGCCCAATTAGAAGACCTCCAATCCGATGCATTGGCGCTTTATCAAAATAAAGAACCTCAAGGTAAAATCATTAGTATTTTACCAACAGATGATACATCTGTATTAGTTATTACGGCTGATTCTGTACAACCTGGAACAGTAAAGGCATTTAAAAAGAAATTTGATAAGAAGGTAATTGTTCAAACACCGCCTGAGGAAACTCCGACTACGACAATCCAATTCCCATTACCATTAAAACCAACCAAATAATCCGTCAGGCAGCCCTTCGGGGCTGTCTTTTTTTGTCCTATCCCCCTATTCTTCATACAGGACAATACACACAAAAGCCCCTCCGCACATCGCGGAGGGGCTTTTTAGTAAGTATTAAGTTCTATACCACATAAAACAGTCTGTGTACCCTTTTTGGTGCTACGCACCTTGCATTGTTTAACAATACAGACACATATAGTTAGTTTTGTTATTTGGTCACATCATTTTGACGGTCGCGCAAATTGCCAACTGGTACATACACGGTACCAGCACTATGGATTGTATCCACATCTTGTTGAAGAATCATCACTACCGAATAATCTTCAGTTGTGTAGAATTCAGATGGCATTTTGTCGAATGTAGCATTCGCACCAACTGCATCCTTCACTTGTTGATTATTATTGATAGCATTAACGAGTTCCTTCTTATTCAAACCACCAAGGTCATACAAGGATAATTGACGACCTGTTGTAGTATTGAATGTAAAGCCTTTTACATAATTTACACCATTTGCATCGCCATCACGCATTGTATAGGTGTGAATCAAAACGCTAAAGATACCATTTTTATCCGTTTTTACATCATAGTACATGATGACATTCGTTTTATTGGATTCTTTTTCGTTCAATTTTTGAGTGTCATTTTGAACCTTGGACACGTATTTCTTAATCGTTGTATTAATGGCTTTTTCAACGATAGGGCTAACAGATTTAACCTCTGGGAATACGAGATTCAAATGATCTGTAGTCGCATCTACAGGAGATACGCCTACCTCTTTACGATCCATATAACGATCTGCATTTGGCGCTACCACTTCGATAGTACCACGATCAGTTTTATTCGCTACGGAACGTAATTTTTTGTTTTGCTCTGGCGTAGCCGTGCTAGAGAGACGATATGTCACATCGTGACGATTATTTTGTGCTACTACAGCACCAGTATCCTTTGTTACAGGAATCGTTTCACTAGCGGCTGCCATAGATGTGAGTGGCAATGCGGCAGCCATCATGATGAGAACAGTCTGTTTTAATTTCATGGTTAACCTCTTACTTTGCTTGTTCTTGCTCTGCTTTCATAGCGAGAGCTTCTGCTTTATCAAATTTGTGAGTTACAACACGACGAACTAGATAGAGTGCAGCGAAGATGAAAGCAAGTAGACCTAACCAACTAGCTGTACTTTCAAATTCAGGACCAACTAATTCAAGTGGAGATTCACCACCACCAGTTGTAACTGACAATACAATAATAACAGCTATGATTACACCAATCAAGCTTTCACCAACAATCA
>CADFKY010000069.1 GCA_902834965.1 Veillonellaceae bacterium | reverse complement strand
GTTTTACGTTAACTGCATCAGTATCGTCTGTACCAGGAGCTACATTAGTGATTTTACTACCACCCATGTTAAGTGGACCGCCAGTGATGTTGATGGAGTTGCCACCAATTGTCATTTTAGGACCACCGTCAGCATTGGAAATAGATGTAATACCTTTCAAGTCACCTTCTACATTAACTTTGTAAGGAGTAGCTGTGGAGCCATCACCTTCAACAGTAGTATTTTTACCATCTACAAGTTTAGTTTTAGCGTCTTTTAATTGTTTTACGTTAACTGCGTCAGTATCGTTTTCACCAGCTTTTACATTAGTAATGTTTTTATTACCAGCGTCGATACCAGTTTTTGTAACAGATGGGCCACCAGTGATAGTCATACCATCTTTGTTGATTACAGTATCACCAATTGTTAAGGAACCATCATTAGTCAAATCAACATCTTTATCCAATGCGAATTCAACAGAAGCGCCGTTAGCTGTATCTGCTTGTTTCACAGTTAAGTTTTTACCTGCTTGCATTTCTACAGTTTTAGCATCAGAAATGTTTGTTGCAGTTGTAATACCGTTGTTTTTACCGTCTGTAGCAGAGGATTTAATGTTCCAGCTAGAAGCTGCGCCACCAGTAGCAGTCGCATTTACAGTGTAGATATCATGGCCATCTGTACCTTGAGTTTTATCTACAGTTACGTTAGTACCAGCTTTAACTTCAGTTCTTAAACCTTTAATTTGGCTGTAGTTAACTGCATCAGTATCATCTGTACCAGGAGCTACATTAGTGATTTTGCTACCACCCATGTTAAGTGGGCCGCCAGTGATATTGATGGAGTTACCACCAATTGTCATTTTAGGACCACCGTCAGCATTGGAAATGGATGTAATACCTTTCAAGTCGCCTTCCACATTTACTTTATAAGGAGTAGCTGTGGATCCATCACCTTCAACGGTAGTATTTTTACCATCTACAAGTTTAGTTTTAGCGTCTTTTAATTGTTTTACGTTAACTGCATCAGTATCGTTTACACCAGCTTTTACATTAGTAATGTTTTTATTACCAGCATCGATACCAGTTTTTGTAACAGATGGACCACCAGTAATTGTTAAGCCATCGTTGTTAACTTTAGTATCACCAATTGTTAAGGAACCATCTTTAGTCAAATCAACATCCTTATTCAAGGAGTATGTGAATTGTTTACCAGCTTGGTCTAATACAATGTTTTTACCAGCGCTGAAAGTAACAGTGTCGCCAGGGCTTACTTTTTCAGAAGTAGTGCCGTTTGTAGTACCACCATTGTTAGCGGAAGTTACTTTCCAACCAGAGTTGTTGATCGCTTGAGTTACATTGTCAGTTGTAGCAATGCCGTTTGTAGTAGGAGCTACTGCTTTACCATCAGCATTAGTAGTAATATTTTCACCTACTTTAGCAGTGATTTTTACACCATTTGCATCAGCAGATGTGGAGATGAATTTGTCATCACCTTTAACATTCAATGTACCGTCTTTCAACAATACGTCGCTATTACCAGTGTCACCAGCATATTTTAAATTAACGTTTTTCAATTGAGCTACGTTAACTGCATCAGTGTCAGCAGTACCTGCTGCAACACCAGTGATTTGACGAGTTGCAGTTGTACCATTACCTACGGAAACTGCAGCTAATGTAGATGTACCAATTGCACCAGCTTGATCACTATATTTATTAGTACGGCTATCCGCTGGGTTGTAACCTTTTATACCTTTATCTGTAGTTGTTACAGAATCAGAACCTAGAGCAACACCGCCAGCGATAGATGCAGTAGCACTATGGCCGATTGCAGTAGCATCTTTAGCACTTACAGTTGTAGCCCAACCAATACCAGTACCGCCTGCAGCAGTTACAGTAGATTTACGACCTACAGCAGTAGAACCGTCTGCTTCAGTAGAACCATCACCAGCACTTGCACCAGGACCGAATGCGGTAGCACCTAAACCATTAGCAACAGCTTGTGTACCGAATGCAGCACTGGAAGTGCCAATAGATTTAGCGTAACTACCTACGGCTGTACCGTTATTACCAGTTGCTTCCGTTTTAACACCGATTGCAATTGTGTTATTATTGTCAGCTTTTACTTCTTGACCGATTGCAATCATACCAGATGCACTTTTAGCTTTACCATCTGCTTGAGCACCGTTACCAATAGCTAGAGCAAATACATTATTTACCTGACCTGTTGCAGGATTTACAGTATCGTTACCACGTGCAATTGTTTGTAAATATTTACCAGCGTCACTCGCTACACTACCGATAGCAATTGTTTTACCTGTACCAGCAATTACTTTAGTACCAATACCAATACTATCTTCTCCTGTAGTAGTATTTTCACTACCAACTGCTACGTTACGTTCACCGTTAGTAACATTGGAAAAACCACCAGCAAAGGAACCTGCTCTATTAATTCTGTTTGTACGACCAATTACAGTTGCTTGGTTCGCATCAGCTGCAATTGTATTACTAGAACCAACCGCTGTTGCTTGTTCACCATCTACATCATTATTAACACCAAGTGCTACAGCAACATTCTTTTTAGCTTTATTTACATAACCTACTGCTACAGCACTAGAACCTGTTGCTTCAGCTTGACGGCCAATTGCTAATGCAGCGCCTTGAGTAGCGTTTGCACCAGAACCGATTGCGATAGAACGATCACCAGATGCTGTACTGGAATTACCCATTGCTACAGATGCTTCACCAGATGCTGTATTGCCAACACCAATGGCACTTGCAGATTTATTAATAGCCTTATTTTGGTTACCAAGTGCCAAAGAGGATTCTCTATTTGCAGTATTTGCAGCACCATAGATGATCTTGCCACTTTCATTATTAGGACCACCAGCAGCATTATTTTGGTAACCTACAACTACAGAGTTTGTAGATGTTTGGTTACTACCATTATAAGTACCATTAGGTGTAATATTAACCGCACTGCCCCCCAGTGCAACATCGGCATGTACTGGTGTACCTGCTGTAGCAGCCACCATAGCCAAACCAGCTAATACGCTAGCAAGAGCTTTTTTCTTACCACCATTGTTTTTTGCAACTTCGGAAACTACTACGTAGCACTCTTTAGTTTTGCTCCAAACAACTTTAAAGATTTTATTCATATTACTATGAACCCCTTTCTTAACTAGACACAATTACAATCCTTATAATTAAATCATTTAAATACAAAAGAACGAAAAGCCTAAATTTCCCATACCTTTACGCCTTTCTGAGTATCTTTCATATTTCTTTCATTTTGTGTCATGAACAGAATATCATATATCGAAAATGTTGTAAATAGTTTTCTTCATGTTTTTATCATAAATAGCAAGATTTGTTGTCAGAACCTTTATTTTGTTAAACAAAATTTAATATATGAGTGTTTTTTTACTCATTTTTTCGGTGTTTTATACGTATTTTATAAAATATAATCTATTTTTCTCTATGCAGTACTAGTTTTTTCGATAATAATATTAATGTAAGTTATAAATAAACGATTAATTGATTTAATCTCATTGATTTTTCTCGATTTTGGCATCTATTTATATATTATCTATAAAATATGGATCATAGAAAAATATGAATATAATAATCTAACAACCTTTTAAAGGTACTTTCATATTTTTTTCACATATGAACTCACAAATGAAATAACTATGAATTTTTCGGCCGATTTTGATAAAAATTATGATATACTAAATCATAATGCGGTATAATTGGGTCATCCCATAGGAGATGATACTAACAATTTTAGAAACTGTATAAACAGGTAGTTCATATAGATATAGATATAGATATAGATATAGATATAGATATAGATATAGATATAGTTATAGATATAGATATAGTTATGGATATAAATATAGTTATAGATATATAAGTTGGTATTTCCCCATAAAGAATAAGAAAGGACTCGTTATGGATACACAAACTAAAGAGCCAGCAAAAAACACTTCTAATGAAGTATATAAAGAAAATAAAGAAAATAATCATAATGAATCACAACAAACAATTAGTGCCCCACCGCATCAAAAATCTGCGGATCAAGAAGGAATTGATGCATTGAAGGACTCTTACAATGATTTTCTTTATGTATCAAAAGCATTTTCTAATTGTGCTATCAACTCTTTAATCGCCAAAGCACGTCTATACGGTCTCAATCCAGCGCCAATTAAGGGCGCTCGTGTCCTCGAGCTGGGTTCCTCTTGTGGTGGTAATATTATTCCTCAAGCGCTGTACTATCCAGAAGCAACTTTTACAGGCATCGACCTATCCCCTGTCCAAATTAAGCATGGTAACGAGTTAATCAAATCTATGGGCCTCACTAATATCACACTACTAGAAAAAGATATTATGGACATCGATGATGATTTCGGCACCTTTGATTACATCATCGTCCATGGCATCTGGTCTTGGGTACCAGATATTGTAAAAGATAAAATCTTATCCATTTGTAATCGCAATTTATCAGATCGTGGTATCGCCTATGTATCGTACAATACATATCCTGGTTGGAAACGATTGGAACAAATTCGCGATATTATGCTCTATTCTGAAACACAGGCTAAAAAAGATAGCTTGCAAGAACGTACAATTTACACAAAGAATGTGCTAAAGCTAATTGCAGAAACCATGAAGATGGATGAAGAAATTCAAAAACAGTCAGGTTATAAAATCGATAATATCAATCGTGTGTTGCAATCCAATAACTATTATGTAGGCCATGAATACTTAGAAACCTTTAATGATCCTGTTTATGTGGCTCAATTTATTGAGCGTGCAGAGCATCAAGGCTGCGTATATATAGGTGATGCACGATTAGAAAAATCCTTTATTACTTGGTTAGATGACAGCATCGTAGATAATATTAAAGTCCTCTCTAACAATGATTACAAGGCCAAAGAGCAATACTACGATTTTGTTTACGATACACAATTCCGCATGGCCTTATTAACTAAACAATGCAATGCAGATGCAATCGTGCGTAATGAAACAGTAGAGAAAGATATTCTTGAAAGCATTTACTATTGCGGGCCTGCAGAGGATAGACTTGGTACACCAAATGGTTGGACAGATCCTTTGCATCAAACTATCAAGTATTTTATGAATACAAAACAACTATTTACTATAGAAGATATTCAAAAATATATAGAAGAACATTATCCAAACGAAACCTTTGATATGAATAAGCTATATGTGCGCCTATTCCACCTCTCTATCCTCAACCACCTCAATGCATATGGTGAGAATTATGAATGCTTACCATTTGTAGAAAATGTGAGCTATATTCCTGAGCGATTTATTAATTATGTTTCCACACTAATTGAAGGTAATGGCAAACAGTACATGACGTTAGGTAATATGTTTAACCAAGAGGACGCTAGTGTAGATGAAGGCTTACTATATGTAATGAAGCAAATGGCAAAACCAATCTCTCGAGCAGAGCTAATTGCAATTCTAGATGAAACACTAACGATTACACGCACTCGAAATGGTGAAACATTTACGGTGCCTAGTGAACAATATTTAGACGAATCAATTCAACATATCACTGCTTTGGGATACTTCAGACAATATGGCCTGCAGCACAAATTCAATGACTGGGGTGAACAGCTGCTGGTCGATGATCAC
>CADFKY010000068.1 GCA_902834965.1 Veillonellaceae bacterium | reverse complement strand
CGGATAACGGCCTCAATATTGGAATCCTCTTGAATTCCTTCATCATAGCTAATATTTATATACATGCTTATCCTTTCGCTACATTCTCTTTGGATACTGCGTTAGATTCTGTAGTCTCACCAGCTAACTTACGTTCGTGATATGCATCGTAAGCTTTTACAATGCGACCTACTAAATCGTGACGAACAACGTCTTGGTCGCTAAAGTAAACCATATTAATACCAGGCACATGACGCAATACCTTTTCAGCCTCGCCGAGACCAGACACAACACGTGGTGGTAAGTCAATTTGTGTCTTATCACCGTTCACAACCATTTTAGAGTTATTACCTAGACGGGTTAAGAACATCTTCATCTGTTCAGCCGTCGTATTTTGTGCTTCATCTAGAATAACGAACGCATTTTCTAAGGTACGACCACGCATATATGCTAGTGGTGCTACCTCTATAGTACCGCGTTCCATAAAGCGTTGTACTTGCTCAATGCCAAACATTTCATGTAATGCATCATAAAGAGGTCTCAAATATGGATCTACCTTATCTTGTAATTCGCCAGGTAAGAAGCCCAACCGTTCACCAGCCTCTACAGCAGGACGAGTCAAAATAATTTTATCTACATTGCGGTTTTTCAAATAGAATGCAGCTAAAGCTACGGCTAGGAATGTTTTACCTGTACCAGCAGGGCCAATACCAAAGGTAATGGTATTTTTACGAATGCTATCTACATAGTATTTCTGGCCTTCCGTTTTAGGCGTAATATTTTTTCCCCGCATATTAACGGATAAGGTATCTTCAAACATAGTATGCACAGCATCAGCTTTACCATTAGCTACAAGTTTGGCTGCAATACGAACTTGGGACTCAGTGATGGTACTGCCTTCACGGTATAGGAATACTAGTTCTTCTAACGTACGATATAGGGCCTCTACTTGTTTTTCATCGCCCTTGATAACAACAGTATCACCGCGTGCCACTACATCTGCAGAGATGACTTCAAGCATCATATGCAGATATCGATTATGTTGACCTAGTATGGATTGTGCTAGGTCATATGTAGGAAATGTAAAAACTTGTTCGCTCATATAACCTCCTAATCTATAAACTTACGAACGGCTTTGCCGTTTAAATAATCACATAAATCACCTTGATGAGCATCTAGTTCGTCTAATTTATCATCAATTAAATCTTGAACGCGCCACCACCCCATGGACCAGTTCGTAAATAACGTATTATCTTCAGGTGCTCTCCCGACAAGACGTTGTAAGACAATATCTGGATGTAAATGACGTACAAAATTCACAACCCGATCAGCATATTCTTCGGCACTAATTAAGGTAAATTGCCCCTCTTGATACCACTTGGCCATCAACGTATTTTTGACGATATATAAAGCATGCAATTTTACTTGATCTACGCCAAGGGCTGACAAAATACGGGCCCCTTCGATGGTATCCTGCATTGTATCCCAAGGTAAATTGACAATCATATGGGTTGTGACATTAAATCCGTATCTCTTAATGCGTAATACAGCATCAATAAACTGAGCTAAATCATGGCCACGATTAATCTTCTCAAGGGTATCATAATTGACCGTTTGCAATCCTAATTCAATATAAATATCCTTTTGAAAACGATCTCTAATATCAGCTAATATGTCTAAATATTCATCGGCAATACAATCTGGTCGCGTCGCAATAGCAATGCCTACAGCTTCATCGATACAGCCTTGTTCCATATAGCTATTAAAATCATCAAGACCCAAATAGGTATTACTAAAGTTTTGATAATAAGGTATAAATTTTTTCGCCTTATATTTAGGACCTATGTGAGCAATGTTTTCCTCTAATTGCATGCGTACTGTCATCCAAGCAGGACGATTTTCATAGCCCGCACCGATTTCACCGCAGAAGGTACAGCCTCCTACGCCGGCTGAACCGTCTCGATTTGGACACGTTAGCGGTAAGGCAACAGGCAGCTTATAAACCTTTTCCCCATAGGTTTCTTTATAGTATTTAGATACCATGCGGTATCGTTTTGGTCTCGTTGTATCGGTCATAACACTCCTATTTAACTAACCAATCATCACTTGTTATGTAATATTTCAACTATCAAAATTAGATAAATTATTTTTATATTACTAACAAGCCTCTATTTCAGGACGTATAAATGGTTTAACCTCTTTATTAACGTCAATTACAACTGTAAATGGTGTACTAGGTACATTATCTATGCCCAATACATATGCAGTATCTTTGGACATAGGCATTTCTACATATTGTTGGCGAATCTTACGCCATTCTTTAAATGTATAGTTTGGAATATACTGAGATGCGATCTCTTCGTTTCGCCAGAATGCTTCCCCTTCTTGTAAAAGTTCCTTTGTCTGCTTAGGCAAACCTACGGCTTCACTTCGAACCTTACCACGATAGCTAACAAGTGTATCGTACTGTAGTAATTCGGCCGCTACATTGTCGCCTTTAGCCAAGAAGAAATTATATAAGAACTCTATTTGGTCGATATCTTTCAAGTTAATCTTGTGATTACCTGCATCGAGCCAAGCTTGTGTCATTTCACAGAAATAAGAAAAAGCGTCTTTTTTAGGCTCCACTTTTGTGAGATCATACTTTTTCATTGGTGGTACATGATTTGTTACTATAGCTTCACCAGTTATGGATGTATCAGTATGTTCCTTAATAAGCTTGCTACCAATATAGGCAAAGACAGTTCTAAAACGCTCACTATTATAGAAGCGTTCAAATACATCTTCAAAGTGCTTTAAGAAGCGTACATCATTATATGGTAATACATGAGTGCTCAAAACCTCATATGGCGCTAACGGATCACTAATATATTGGTATGCCTCCATGCGGCGTACACCAGATCCTTTTAATAGTTTCAAGAATCCTATTTGTAGCGCATGAGGTTGTAAGCTAAATAAATCATTGAAGGATAATCCAAATCGTGCTTTATTTTCGTAAGGTAAGCCTACAATTAAATCCATATGTACATGTGTGCGTCCCGCCTCAATAATAGGGCGAATTGCCTTTTGAATGTACGGCCAATCATTATATCGGTTAATAGCATCTAAAGTTTTCTTATGTGTACTTTGTACGCCCACTTCGATTTGAATACGCCCTGGTGGTGTTTCACAGAGAATATTTGTTTCCCATTCTGTCATGAGCTCAGGTTCCATTTCTAAATGGAAGTTCGTCTCTGTATTGGCATCTCGCATAAATTCCATCAATGGACGATGATGATGTGGTGCACAGTTAAATGTTCTATCTACAAACTTAACTTGCTTTACCTTATGGTCGATAAACCATTGTAATTCTTTAAAAGTTCGCTCTTGTGGGAAGAATCGCACTGTATTCTTATTGCCAGATAAGCAATACTGACAAGAGAACGGACAACCACGAGAGGACTCATAGTAGATAATTTTATGTTCTAAATCAATCATATCCTCTTCTACATATGGAAATGGAATAGTGCTAAGATCTTTAACCTCTACGGCCTCAGTGGATCCCATAAGTTGACCTGTAATATGGCGCCCACGAACGCCAGCAATTTCCTCTGTAAGGCCATCCTTGCCATTTGTTAGTGCGCTAATGAGTTTATAAAAGGCTTCTTCCCCTTCGCCTTGTACAACATAATCTACAGCATGGCAACGATTTAGAATTTCATCGGCAGTGAAAGATACCTCCGGACCGCCTAAGATAATTTTAATATCTGGTCGAACTGCTTTCACCATGTCCACCACATGTAAGGTCATTTCAATGTTCCAGATATAGCAAGCAAAGCCCAATACATCTATATTGCGCTCTGTAATATCGCTAAGAATATGTAAAACAGGCATATTAATAGTATATTCTACTATATCGTATGCCTGTCCGTGAGCCTGCCCATACGCTTTGAGATAACGCAAAGCCAAGGAAGAATGTATAAATTTTGAGTTTAATGTGGATAAAACTACGTTCATAGGTCCCCTTTATATCATCGAATGGCTCAGCCACCGTCTAGTCATAATATATATATTATACCATTAAAAGAGGCCAAAGATAAAGGAAACAATAGCTCCCACTAAAATGACAACCCCTACAACAGATAGGATAATGCCACCAAAAAATACTACAGCTGCTAATACAATTGCTAGAATGATAATTAAAACAATACGACTTAGCCAACTCGTACTATTAAAGCTATACACCTTAACATGAGGGCCATATTGATTGTACTCTTCACCGCGTTGATACTCTTCGTTCATATTACTAGGTGTAGAGTCCACATGAACAGAGTCTCCTACCTCTTCAATGGTTACACCATCAAAGTCACGGCGTTCATCATCAGATAATACCCGTGTATTTGGCTCTCCGAAGTGAGCATTACTACCAAAGCTATCGCTACGTTCATTATTTCTATATGTATTTTGATTGTTATTTGTATTGTGTTGATCAGACATCGTTACGTCCTTTATATGACCAAAATAATAATTAATTTTATACAACTTATTATACCATATTTCTATGATAAAAATGCAAATAAATATCCCCTATAGATATAAATTCATATATCTCTAGGGGATATTTTTATTTGTATTGCTTATGCGACTATATACTAACGGACAAATTAGTCTTTCAAGTATTTTTGAAGCAATTCATTTACCATACCAGGGTTAGCACGGCCTTTAGATTCCTTCATAACTTGACCTACTAAGAAGCCAATAGCTTTGCCATTGCCACCTTTGAAGTCTGCCACTGGTTGTGGATTGTTAGCAATAACTTGCTTAACGATTTCTTCGATAGCACCAGTATCAGTGATTTGAACAAGACCTTCTTCTTTTACGATAGTATCTGCATCCTTGCCGGATTCCCACATGGATACAATAACCTTTTTCGCAATTTTACCAGAGATTGTACCTTTATCGATAAGAGCAATCATACCAGCCAAGTTTTCAGGGCTTACTTTGGATTCAGCAAATGTTAAGCCACTTTCATTAATCATCTTAGACAAATCACCAAGCATCCAGTTAGCAACAATCTTAGCATCGGCACCTGCTTTTACAGTAGCATCCAAGAAATCTGCTGTTTTACGGGATACAGTAAGGGTTGTAGCATCTTCACGAGACAAGCCATATTCAGATACAAAGCGTTCAATCTTAGCATCTTGTAATTCTGGTAACGCACGACGTACTTCTTCAATTTTTTCGTCTGTAATTACAATTGGTACCAAGTCAGGTTCAGGGAAGTAACGGTAATCGTTTTCTTCGTCTTTTTTACGCATACCAATAGTAATGCCTTGAGCATCATCCCAAGTACGTGTTTCTTGATCTACTTTACCGCCAGCTTCGATCAACTTAGCTTGGCGCAAGGCTTCATATTCAACAACCTTTTGAATAGCTGTTAAGGAGTTAACATTCTTAGTTTCTGTACGTGTACCAAACTCTTTAGTACCGCGCAAACGTACGGATACGTTACAGTCACCACGTAAGGAACCTTCTTCCATACGACCGTCAGATACTTCTAAGTATTGCAAGATAGAACGTAGTTTTTCAACATAGGCTCTCGCTTCTGCGCCGGAACGAATATCTGGTTCGGATACGATTTCAAGAAGAGGTACACCAGTACGGTTATAGTCAACATTAGAAGATTTAGAATCGGAAATAGTGTTACCACTATGAACGAGTTTACCAGCATCTTCTTCCATGTGAATACGCGTAATACCAATGCGTTTAGTTTCACCATTTA
>CADFKY010000067.1 GCA_902834965.1 Veillonellaceae bacterium | reverse complement strand
ATTACTGATATTAAAAATGCGAGCCAATTCTTTTTGTAACCGTGCAGAATCTAAAGCTGTACCGCTGGAAATAATGCGTTTAGGATTCCAATTTAAATGTTTACATAAGTAAGTTGCTACAACGTCAGCAGGATTAGAGATAGAAATAATAAACCCATCAAATCCAGACTTTTTAATTCGAGGGATAACATCCTTTAGAACCTCAACGGTATCACCAAGACTTTCTAAGCGATCTTGGTATAAATTTGGTAAAGGACCTGCACTAAATACGAGAACATCGCAATCCCCACATTCTTCAATTGGGCCAGCAGTAGCGGTCACTTTGTGAGGAATATAGCTAACCGCATCATTGATATCCATGGCTTGTGCTTTAGCTTTTTTCTCATCAATATCCATCATATACAATTCATCTACTTCACCTTGTAGAGCAAGGGAAAATGCTACATGAGAACCTACATGTCCAGTGCCAATAATACCTACTTTACGTAACTTCATAAGGGCCTCCTACCTGTAGTACTAAAAGATATCTATCCTCTAATACGCTTCCACTTAAATCAACGGTTACAAATATATGAACCGATAACCTTAAGCTATATTAATATACCTTAAATTTAAAATACATAAACTATTATATACCTATTTTCTCATAGGTATATAGGAAAATGGATATAAAGCGATAAAAAAAGACCAGTATAGGAAATCCTATACTAGTCCTTACCTTATATAATTAATCTCGTCCAGTAAAGAAGCTGACTACAGCAATCACGATAACTGCACCAACGATGGACGGAATCAATGCCATGCCCGCAAGGCTTGGACCCCATGTACCAAGCAACGCTTGGCCTACGGAAGCACCAACTAAGCCAGCAATAACACGAAGAATAATCCCCATACTTTGCGCTTTTTTAGTAATGCGACCAGCTACAAAACCAATGAAACCGCCTACAATAATTGACCAAAGCATAATATACCTCCTATAAAGTCATCTCATCAAGATTAAGAGGGAATAAATCCTTGTTCTCCATCACTTGTGGTGACTTTTCTAAATATTGCTTTCGCATTGACCATAAAATCTCTAAATCCTTTGGATCTAACTTGGACAATGCATATATCATCGTGAAATCCGAACCATAATGGCCACGCAAGCTATCAGGTACACCTTTAGGTCCTTCCCCACCGAGACGATTATTAAAGAACCCTTGTATACGTCGATTATCTAAATCAATGATAATGAACCCTGACGCATCATATACATATAATGTATGATTCACACGTTTCAAGGCACGTACCGTATTCGTTATAAAATACTGGTCCTTCATGTCGATGAGGGATGACTCATAACCAGAATGGTAAAAGTCACCATAGTAATGAGCCCCTCTATCAGTAGATTCCAATAAATCCTTAAGTATGGATTGTTCTTGACTACTAAAATCAGAGAAAGTTTTTACCGTAGTAATCTCTCGTAAACCACGTTGGTAATTCTCTGTCTTCGGTGGCTCTATATGTTGACCACGGAAGCTAACGGGCATCAACCGAAGTGTATTATCAGATAGATTATAAATACCGTAGCCTTCATAACCTAAAAAATAAACTTTTGAATCCATAGACTTCATCGCTAATATTCGTTTTGAAATAATGGCATCACTAGAATTTACTAGTGTATGCTCTTCTGGATCTATGCGTACTGTTTTGCTGTCATAATTACCGCCTACGGCAAGCCAATAGGACAGGCCCATTACAATCAACGCTAGCACACACAGCCCAATACGTTTTATATTCATGTATACTCCCTATGAATCCCCAAGCATAAAACGTAATAATATATTGCGCTTACAGGATGTTCCTATTCATATAATCCCTATGCATAGGTACAACTGCAGCCTTAATGTTTACTAGTTTGTAAACTAGTTTGTAAATGTTTACTATTTTGTAAATGTATACGATCAGCTTAACTGAGTTAGTCTCTCGCCAATGGTCATTCCTTTATATGTAAAAGTTGGTAACAACTCATGTAACGGTTCTAAAACAAAGGTACGATCCCAAAAGTAAGGATGTGGTACAGTAAGTCTTTCATCACATATGGAAATCATAGTCCCCTTCTCATCAAAAGCTAAAATAATATCTAAATCCAATGTACGTGGGCCCCAATGAATGTGTCGTTCACGTCCAGCCCCCTGTTCTAAGGACTGTAACAAACGTAACATTTGATGAGGGGCTAAAGAACTTTCACAAAGCCACATACCATTAACAAAGATATCCTGCTCCGTATATCCCCAAGGTTCGGTTTCGATTAAGGGCGAACTAATGACCTTTGAAACCGCATCATGATCCTGTAATGATTGAAGGGCCAAATTAATGTGCCCCCGTTTATCACCAATATTTGAACCTACACTGATGTAATAGGTATACATCAAATTTGACCTCGTGTAGTGACAACCTCAACATAATCTAGAATACCTGCAATCGGTACAGATGGTTTGCGCACCGTTACAGATAAGCCAACAATGCCTTGATAATGTTGGTATAAAGAATCGGCAATAAGCGCACCCAGCCGTTCTAACAAATTATGTTTTTCTCCAGTCATAACAGATTCTACAATGTCATATACCTCTACATAATTGATAGAATCCTCTAACTGGTCACTTTGACCGGCCTTTGTAAGATCTGTAGTAATTTCAACATCTACAAAGAATCGTTGTCCCTGTTCTTGTTCAGATGCCAAATTCCCATGAAATCCGTAAAATGCCATGTTCTTTAAAACGATTTTATCCATTATTCACCTCGTAATAGGCCATCTGCTACGGCCAAGGCACGTTTGTGCATTTTCACATTATGAACACGCACCATATCAACACCTTGGAATACGCCTGTAATACAAGCAGCTACCGTACCTTCATCACGATCTTCTGGTGGTAAACCACCCAACATGGAACCGATGAAACGCTTCCGGCTAGGAGCAAGTAAAATAGGATATTCATAAGCCGTTAACTCACCTAAACGTTGCATAACTTCAATATTTTGTTCTTCTGTTTTACCAAATCCAATGCCTGGATCAAGCCAAATTTGTTGTGGTGTTACACCAACCTTTAAGGCTTTATCTACAGCAAAGAAGAAATATGCCTTCATATCTTCAATGATATCACCATAGTTTGTATCATTACTATTATGCATAATGATTACTGGCACCTTATATTTTGCTGCTACTGCTGCCATATCAGGGTCATAATGTAATCCCCACACATCATTTAAAATATGGGCCCCTTTAGAAAAAGCATAATCTGCAGTTTTAGCATGGTATGTATCGATAGATACAGGAACTGTAGATGCATTAAGTACAGGATCTATCAATTGAGATAAGCGTTCAATTTCTTCTTCTGCTGTCAATGGCGTGCAGCCTGGACGCGTAGATTCTACGCCTAAATCAATTATATCAGCACCATCTTCAATCATTTGTGTTACATGCGCTGCTGCTGCCTCTGGGGTGTTGAATTTACCACCATCAGAGAAAGAGTCAGGCGTACCATTGAGTATCCCCATGATAAGGGTACGATCGCACAAAGATAAACTTTTGCCATCATTCCATGTATAATTTCTACGTTTAAACATTTGCCTGTCCTCCACCTAACATTGCTAACGCTTCATCACGTAACGTACCTGTCTCTGCTAGCACGCCACGGCTTTCTAATGTAATCACCTTTGAATCTTGCTGCATAGTTCCTTTGATGAGCATACATAACTGTGTTGATGTAATGCGCACAAATACACCATGAGCAGATAAATCATTCATAATGGCATCTGCTAATTCCGACGCCAACCGCTCTTGAAGTTGCGGTCTCCGGCTAAGGATATTAACAATATCTTGAAACTTGCTAAGACCTGCCACACAGCCATCCTTCGGTTGGTACACAATATCAACGGTTCCAAAGAATGGCAACAAGTGATGCTCACACATGGAATAAAAGGGAATCCCTGTAACCGCTACAAGACCCTTGTAATCAGTACTAAATGTTTCACCCCATGCAGATTTTGTATCTAGGCCTACGCCACTGAATAATTCACTATATAATTCTGTTACACGACTTGGTGTTTTCTCTAGCTCTGGTGCCTCTGTATCAACAGATAAAGCTTCTAAGAATTGCTTTATCCCGTCCTTTGCACGTTGATTCATCGGTCCTCCTAAACGATCTTTGTCGTCCAATCTTCAATATTCCAAATATCCGTAACCCAATCTTTATAAAATTCAGGTTCATGACTTACCAAAACGATGGTTCCTTTGAACTCACGTAAGGCACGGCTCAACTCTTCCTTCGCATAGATATCTAAGTGATTTGTCGGTTCATCTAATACGAGTACATTGTACTTATTCTGCATCAACTTGCACAAGCGAACCTTTGCATTTTCACCACCGGATAAGACGCGCATTTGAGATGTAATATGCTCGTTAGTAAGGCCACAACGAGCAAGTGCTGCACGTACTTCTGCATTAGTCATTGCTGGATACTCGTTCCAAATATAGTCTAGGGCAGTTTCAGAATTAGATGGTGTATCTTCTTGAGCAAAATAGCCAATTTGTAAGAAATCACCTTTTACCAACTCACCGCTCACCGGTTTTAATAAACCTAAAATTGTTTTCAACAATGTCGTTTTACCTAGACCATTAACACCGCGAATGGCGATTTTTTTATTTCTTTCAATTTGAAAGTCTACAGGTCTAGTCAACGGTTCATCATAACCTAACTCCAGACCAAAAGCCTCTACGATAAAACGACTTGGCGTACGACCTTCTTTAAAGCTAAAGGAAGGTTTAATGTACTCTTTTGGTTTTTCCAAAATTTCCATTTTCTCCAAGCGCTTAGCTCGAGAATTGGCCATGCCACGCGTTGCAACGCGAGCTTTATTACGTTGGATGAAGTCCTCCATACGCTCAATCTCTTGTTGTTGACGCTCATAAGCCTTAGCCGCTTGAGCCTTTTTCACTTCGTAAGCAGCTTGGAACTGATGATAATCGCCAGTATAACGCGTTAAGACCGCTTGCTCGATATGATAAATAACATTAACTACAGAATTTAAGAACTCCATATCATGAGAAATCAGGATAAAAGCATTTTCGTAGTTTTGTAAATAGTTTTGCAACCATTGAATATGCTCTACATCAAGATAGTTTGTCGGTTCGTCCAATAGCAAAATAGTTGGTTTTTCCAGTAATAGTTTTGTAAGCAAAACCTTTGTACGTTGACCACCACTGAGCTCTGTAACATCTCGATCGAGCCCAATATCCATAAGACCAAGCCCTGCAGCGGTACGTTCGATAACCGCATCAATTTCATAGAACCCACGTTGCTCTAGAATTTCTTGCCATTCCCCAACTTGTTCGAGCAGTTTATTCATCTCATCTTCGGATACATCACCCATACGATTATAAGCGTCATTAATCTTTTGTTCCATGACGAACAAATCATCAAAGGCGCGTTGCAATACGTCGCGGATGGTCATCCCTTTTTCGAGGACTGCATGTTGATCCAAGTACCCAACAGTGACTTGGTTGGACCATTCAATTTTACCTTCATCAGGAGGAATTTTACCTGTAATGATATTTAGGAATGTAGACTTGCCTTCGCCATTGGCACCAATGAGGCCTACATGTTCGCCTTTTAATAAGCGGAATGATGCATCATCTAAAATTTGTCGCGCTCCAAAACCATGGGTTACATTTGAAACGGTTAAAACACTCATATCTATCTCCACCGGAATAAAAGCCG
>CADFKY010000066.1 GCA_902834965.1 Veillonellaceae bacterium | reverse complement strand
GGAAATGATTGTAAAAGCTTAGCTTCATTTCGTCTTGTGATGCTAAGGCGTGCTCGATGGTTTGCCAATCATATAAGGTAGTGTCCCATAAGAAGTCATCCATGTTTACAGATAAACGTGCT
The DNA here is from genome assembly GCA_902834965.1 of Veillonellaceae bacterium. Next base: position 5,669 of record CADFKY010000066.1, on the reverse strand, counting down.
GCATTTTGAGGCCATTCCGTATGACCAGGACGTACTGTTGTAGTAGACTCTGTAATACCTTCCTTGTAGTGCCAATGGCCATCAACCTCTTCGAAGGCAGCTAACCGTTCTGCTGCTTCATCATCGATAGGAATATCTTTTAACTCTTCATCTAGATTAGCTTTGTGAGACAGAATGTATTGATGGGATTCTTCGTAATAGGCTACTGCAGAATCTAAATCGGGTTTGCCTGAAACATAGCCTTTTTCGTAGGCATAGCCTAAGGCAACGCGTGTTAAAGCTCGTGTAATATCGTAGAAGAGAACGCGGTCTTCCTCTTCTAGGGCACGTTTTTCTTCATCCAGTACACGTGTTAATGACTGTACACCAAAGCGTATATTCTTGGTTACACCGAAACCGTGAATGCGCATGTAACCAATGTATGGCAAGGAGAACATAAAGCGCTCTTTTGTGGCTGCCATGTGGGTTAAATCGGCAATGAGGCCCCAGTCGAGCGGTAGGTGGCCGATGTGGAAGATATAGCCAAAGGCGGCTTGTAATGCTGCATAACCGGCATCACTGAAATATTTAGTAGCTGCACGGCGGTAGAGTCCAATTGCTTTTACAGGATCATAAGGAATGACTCTGCGTAGCTCTTTGGCATCATAGAAATGATAGTAATAATCCGCTAATTCGGCGGTACTTTCAGCTTGACCCAAGGCGGCACCTTTCGTAAACCATGTGAAAGCATCCTCGAATTTTCCGTTTTCATGACAGTCTAGACCGGTGTAGAGCATCATGGTTGGATTACCTAGCTCAGCAGCGGTTAACGCTACGCGGCGCGCATTATTAAAATCGCCTTCGTCGATATAGATATTGCGTAAATTGCCTTGGAACATGGCGAGCCCGTTATCGAGGGCTTTGTTAAACCATTCTTTGGCGAGTTTTGTAGCATTCTCTTGCAATGAATCGTCTGAAACCGTACCTTGCAAGGCCGTAAGGCGGTCTTGTATAGAACCTTTTTGCAGGCTCTGTTGGATGCGTTTTGCCAAACTTAGGCGAGGTGGTGTAATCATATCCCGTGCAAGGCTGATACGGTCGTCATCGCGCCAGAAAAAGACATTGCCTATAATGTATTGGCAGAAAGCATCACCTTGCTCCGCGTAGTCGTAAACAATACGAAATGCATCGTCAAAGGATATTAACATATCCTTTTCAACCGTAGGTGTAATCGTTCCATTGATACGCAATGCTTGTAAGGTACCGATGGGACTACAACGACGAATGCTATCGTGCAAGCATTGATAGGTGCGCATATTGTTTTCTGGGAAGTTTGATTCCTCCCATGTAAAGCGTGGCCCTGCGTAGATACGAGCCAATAAAGCATACGCATCAGCTAACTCACGAGCCTCTGAATCGTTGGCTATTTTCAATGCATCCTCTTTAGTGTCGATTTCATTTTCCAGCGAGGTAGTCATGTCGTTTCTCAACGCCCGATGATTCGGCTGCTCAGGACTATGCTGATTATTTACAATCAGTTCTAATTGGCGCAAACCTTCTTGAGCCATTTCTTGATTGTAGGATTTAAAAATCATGTGGAAGACCTTTTGTAGGCGTTCCGTAAAGTACTGTGCCATAAGGCCTCCTTTAATTAGTTACATTTACTATAGAATACGTATTTATTATATAACGAATGCGAGGGACCGTAAAAGAGGGATTAGAATAAAAAAATCCCCTCTGAAAGAACTTTGAAATCACAATACTGTGCGTTCTGCAGTCTTTCAGAGGGGGCATATTTATCCTAGTTCATAGGGATAGATATTATTTTTTGTTGTAATCGCCGAACCATTTGTCGTAGATTTTTTGGTAAGTGCCGTCTTCTTTAAGTTCTTTAAGAGCTTTGTTAACAGCTTCTTGTAAAGCTTTGTTGCCTTTTTTCATGCCAAGAACTGTACCTTCAGCTTTAGTAGGTTCGCCTACGAGTTTAAGGTCTTTGTCAGCACCTTGTTTAAGGTAGTACATAGCCACTGCGTTATCGATGATAGCACCGTCGATTGTACCAGCTTTCAATTCCATGAAGATATTAGCATTGGAATCGATTTGTTTTACTGTTGTATTAGGGATCTTTTGAGCCATTTCAACAGGGATTGTACCGATTTGAGCACCTACAGTATGACCTGCTAATTCATCCATGTTGTGGATTGTTGTGTTGTCTTTACGAACAACTGTGATGAAACCGCCTTGGTCGAAGTATACATCGGAGAAGTCCAATGCTTTTTCACGTTCAGGTGTAGCGTTGATACCTGCTGCGATCATGTCGATATCGCCAGATTGAACTGCTGGAATCAAAGCATCGAAGCCCATGGATTTGAATTCCATTTTTAAACCAAGTTTTTTAGCAATTGCTTCGGACAAATCAACGTCGAAACCAACGTATTTGTCGCCTTCAGTGAATTCGAATGGTGGGAATGTAGTTTCAGAACCTACACGCAATACACCTTCTTGTTGTGTCATTTTTGGTTTGTCATTGCCACAACCAGCCAATAAACCCATTGCTGCTACCGCTACGAGGGCGATGGCTGTCAATTTTTTGAACTTAAACATAGTATCCTCCTCAAACATCCATATACATGGTTTATACATTTCTGTTTATATTGTACGGAATTTTACACCAATAGGCAATAACATTGTATAATTAAGAGTAAACGAGTTTTTTATTCTTTATTGTAGAGTATTATAATCCTTTACAATAATGTGGTTATATACATGGAGGCAATATGTCCCTTACAACTACTTTTGCTGATCTTTGTAAAAGCTTCGCACCTGATGCGTTTACCATTAATTACACATTAGCCAAGAATCCTGAGATTTCCAGTCAGGAGTTTGAGTCCGTTAAAACCATAGGCGCTGTTCTCGAAAAACACGGCATGGACGTAATCTATGAATTCTGTGATTTGCCCACTGCCTTTAAGTCGTCTGTTGTGAAAGTAGACAACCCAAAAGGTCGTTTAGCCATACTTTGTGAATACGATGCACTGCCAGAGGTAGGCCATGCATGCGGTCACTCCGCCAGCGGCTCTATGAGCGTGCTAGCTGCATTGACACTACATAAAATGCAACAAGAAGGCGTAGCTTTCAACATGGACATCGATATTATCGGTACACCAGACGAAGAAGCGATGGGCTGTAAGGTGGATATGTGCAATGCAGGGGTATTCAAAGAATACGATTTTGCCATTATGGTGCATCTCGACGGCGAAGAAACGCGTCCTAACTCACAATTCTTGGCACTCGACTGCTTCCGTGCTAAGTATCACGGTAAGCCAGCCCATGCGGCCGGTGAGCCTTGGAACGGTATCAATGCGGTGAATGGTGTGCAACTCGCTATCCATGCCATGGATATGATGCGCCAACAGGTGCGTCCTGAAACGCGTATCGGCACGTGGATCATTGCGGGAGGTAACGCATCCAATGTGATTCCTGCCTTCGGTGAATTAGAGGTCACTGTGCGTCATACGGAGCGTGAGTACTTGAATGGTTTATCTGAGCAAATCAAAAAAATCTTTGAAGGGGCGGCCCTTTGCACAGGTACAACTGTGGATGTAGAATTTTATGGCAATCCGTATGATGATATGAACCAAAACAATCGTGGCACAGCGCTTATCGAAGAGGTAATGGCCGACATGGGCCTCGATTTTGAGCCCGGTCCAGCAGCCCTTGGAGGTAGTTCGGATATTGGCAATGTAAGCTATCAATGTGCAGCATTCCATCCTAAATTACGCTTGGCCGGCGAGCCAAAGGTGTGCCATTCTAAAGAATTTGCTGCTGCCATGTTAGAGCCTACCATTGAACAAACCATTACCGACGGTGCAAATATCATTGGTGGCACAGTATTGCGATTGGTAGAACACCCAGAAATCTTAGAAGAAATTGTAGCCGAATTTAATAATTCTAAATAGAAGGAATAGAAGGAATAAAAAGAATAAAGGGAATAGAAGGAACAGAAGGAGGATGTATGGCCACGACTGAAACATTAGAAATAAAAAATTATATAGGCCTCACTGGGGATAAGCCCATTCGATTCATCGCATCTGATGTAGATGGCACCTTGGTAACCGATGCAAAGGCAATTCCTGAGGATGCTATTGAGGCGATTCGTGCCGCTCGTGAAAGTGGCATCCGCGTAGCCATTGCTTCTGGCCGCGCTTGGAATGAGATGAATGATGTCATTGAAAAATTGCCGTGCTTGCGCTATTTCATGTGCACCAATGGCGCTTATGTGATGGATAAGGATGAAAACCGCAGTCTATTCCACGTAAGTTTTGATAAAGAACAAGCACTACATTTGTTGCGCAAACTGTTAACCTATGGCGTTTATGTAGAGGCCTATGTGAAAGACCAAATCTTTGGCATGTATCCTCCGTCTAGATGTATTACACCTGAACGCTTAGGCGTATGTGCTAGCGAACGCAATGAAGGAGATAAAAAGGGGTCACATGGCATGATGGATAATCATCTGCCTATTACAAAAAATCAGATTTCTGGTACAGGAGACACTCGCCTGCCAGGCGCAACATACGACCACTATGCATTGGCGGAAGGCAACGAAGCAGCAAAGGTAAAGATGTCTGAATGTGAAATAGAGCAATCCAATTTCTTCTTTAGACCCAATATTCGTCCATTTATCTTGGCTACGCGGACAATGGTATGTGATTTGCTAGCTCATATGGAATCCTTAGACGAAGGGCCTGAGAAGATTCAGATCTTCTACGGTGATGAACCGATGCGTCAACGTATCTTGCAAGACTTGCGCGATGAATACCAAGGTTTATCCCACGATGGTACAGGTCGTGAACGTTTCTATGATGTGCTGCTCTCTAGTGAAGGTAATTTAGAATTCGTCTTGCCTCACACTACAAAAGGCACTGCCGTAGAAGCCTTGGCAAAACATTGGGGCTTAAGCCCTGACGAGGTAATGACACTAGGGGATAGCGAAAACGATCTATCTATGCTACGCTTTGCGGGCGCTGGCGTAGCCATGGGCAATAGCAAGCCGAACATTAAAGAAGCAGCACGATACGAAACGACAGACAATAACCACCAAGGCGTGGCAAAGGCAATCTATTCCGCTATTGCGTATAATAGTGAATTAAATAAGAAGAAATAAAAGTAGATAATATTAAGTTTGGCACAGATACACCGTAGATAGGAGGTGATGTATAATGGGAAATCTAAAGTTTAATATTGACGATACTTGCGTTAAATGCGGTGCTTGTGCTGAGGATTGTCCTGTTCAATGCATCACCGAAGGTAAGACTCGATTTATCATTGGGAAAGGCTGTATCGGTTGTGGTGATTGCTATTCCATCTGTCCCGTGGGGGCCGTAAAAATGTATAAACGAGAGGCCCCTAAAAAGTGATAGCTAGAAATCTTTCAACATTGACAGTAAATTGACTTACATAGGGAAGGCTCCAAAAGAGTAATAACTAGAAATCCGAACATTAAAGATTTATTTATAATCTACATACGGAATATATGGAGTCGTTATACTTCCTATGGTATAATAAAATGTAATGAAAAATTAGCGTTTGGCTCGGAAAAACGCGCCCCAGTACAGAAATGTATGGGCATAATAAATAGTGAATATACTTTCACAAATAGATGCATATGGAGGAAGGCATGGAAAACA
>CADFKY010000065.1 GCA_902834965.1 Veillonellaceae bacterium | reverse complement strand
CTCTATCCGATCGTGCAACCAATACTAACTGACGGAAACACAATTTCGATGCAAGAGGATAAAATTTAACTTTATCATCATCGCCCTTGCTATTTAATGTGCTTGGCAAGAAGGTAATACCATAGTCATCCTCCACCAAGGATCTACAAGTATCCAGATTTTCAGAGCCAATAACTGCTTTAGGTACGAAGGATTCAGCCTGACATAGACGATTTACCAAAGTTCGCAACTTAAGGCCTTCTCTTATGAGAATAAACGGAAATGTTCCAAAGGGTGCTATTTCATGAATTCCATCCGGTGTCATAAGCGAATCAGCAATAGCTATGGCTTTTTTATTTTCTACACTAACGGCCAATAGAATTTGCTCATCTAGTACAGGATAGCTTTCAAGAGCTTGAGAATAAATCGGTGTAGGAAACAACCCTACATCTACCAAGCCATCACAAATTTGTTGTTCCAAAAAATGGGACTCTCCTTCTACTACATGGAATTCCCAAGAAGGTTCAATTTGTTGAAAGCTCTTCAATGTTTTTCCCAGCATATGATGACCATAAAACTGAGACAACCCAATACGTACATGATAAGCTGCATCAGATCCTTGATTAATAATAGACTGCGTTAAAGCCTCTACCTTTCCTACTAAGGGCATCCCCTCTTTAGCAATCTGTAATGCTGCCGCCGTTGGCACAACCTTTGTACGATCTCGAGCAAATAAAGGCACCCCTAACTCAGCTTCGATACGACGAATACTTTGACTCAATGCGGGCTGAGAAATATATAGTTTTTTAGATGCCTTTGAAAATGATGCCATCTCGACGATGGTACTTATATATTTAATATCCTTTATATCCATAGAAACACCTTATAACAAAACATTATCACCTTATCATTAACAAATATTATCACCAATAGACTATAAATGATAGTATTAATTACATAGTATTAATTATATAGTGATAAATATCTCAGTCCCTTCTATAATAAGGAGTATAAAGGAGTTTATTATGGGGCAAAATCTTTCTCGTAAAATATTAGCCACCCATCTATTATCAGGAAGTATGAATATAGGTGAAGAAATCGCTATTCGTATAGATCAAACATTGACACATGATGTGACAGGAACGCAAGCGTATTTAGCGTTTGAAACCATGAATGTTCCTCGTGTTAAAACAGAATTGTCTGTCAGTTATGTAGATCATAATTTACTATATGCAGATAATAAAAATCCTGATGACCACGTTTATTTACAGTCTATTGCTAAAAAGTATGGCCTTTACCTATCTCGTGCAGGCAACGGCATTTGCCATACTGTACATTTTGAGCGTTTCGGTAAACCAGGCAAAACTCTATTAGGTTCTGATAGCCATACGCCGACAGGTAGTGCTATCGGCGCACTAGCTATCGGTGCAGGTGGACTCGATGTAGCTCTTGCCATGGCAGGTGAACCAATTTATATAAAAATGCCACGTATTGTGAAAGTTGATTTACAAGGTACACTTCCTATTGGTGTATCTGCCAAGGATATAGTTCTTGAAATGTTGCGTCGCGAAACCGTAAAAGGCGGTGTGGGCAAAATTTACGAATATACTGGCGAAGGCTTGTCTTGCCTATCTATTTATGACCGCTCTACAATCACAAATATGGGTGCAGAAATGGGTGCCACTACCTCCATATTCCCTAGCGATGAAGTGGTACATCAATTCTTTATCAATCAACAACGCGAAGAAGACTGGATTGAACTTTTACCAGATAAGGATGCCACCTATGATGAAGAAATCATCATCAACTTAAATGAACTCACCCCATTAGTAGCTCAACCAGACATGCCAGATAACGTTATTGCTATCAAGGATTTGCCAACACAAGTAAAGATTGACCAAGTATTTATCGGTAGCTGTACAAATGCTTCTTACACAGACCTTGCAAAAGCAGCAGCTATTTTAAAAGATCATACGGTCCATCCTAATGTTAGCCTCGTTGTAGCCGCTGGTAGTCGCCAAATTTTCTCTATGGCATTACGTGATGGCATTATTTCAACATTGGTCGATGCAGGGGCCCGCATTTTGGAATGTGGCTGTGGTCCTTGTGTAGGCATTGGTCAAGCACCTCGCACAAATGGTATCTCCTTACGCACATCAAACCGTAATTTTAAAGGTCGTAGCGGCACGCTAGATGCGTCTATCTATCTCGGAAGTCCGGAAGTAGCTGCCATCAGCGCCCTTAAAGGGTATATCACAGATCCAATTACAGAAGGCGTAACAGATGTGCTTTCACAAGTAACTGAACCTACTAACTATATCATAGACGACAAAATGATTATTCCACCTAGCGACACTACAGATAAGGTAGAAATCGTACGAGGCCCTAATATCAAGCCTATGCCAATTAATGAGCCGCTTCCCACCACTATTCGGGCCCATGTTTCGGCCTATCGCCCAGACAATATCACCACAGATGATATTACCCCTGCTAGTGCACAATTCTCTGCACTACGATCTAATATTCCAGCCATCAGTGAAATCACATTTGGGCGTATAGACCCCGAATTCGTATCGCGTGCTAAGCAATACGGCAAATCATTTATAGTAGGTGGTGAAAACTACGGCCAAGGATCTAGCCGTGAACATGCCGCCATTGCTCCTATGTATCTCGGGGTAAAAGCGGTCATTACAAAATCATTAGCGCGGATCCATAAAAATAATCTTATTAATCATGGTGTTGTACCGCTTAACTTTGTTAATCCCTCCGACTATGATCGCATCAATCAGGATGATGAATTAGAAATTCTAAACTTCCCTGACCAATTACAAACCCGACACATACGTGTTACTAATCTAACTAAAGGTTTCGACTTTGAAACTGTATCAGATTTAACAGATCGTGAGATCGAAATCCTAATAGCAGGTGGTCAACTCCGATTGGTCCAAGAAAAAAACAAAAACAACTAGTAAGAGGTATATATGGAAATCCAATCTGGAGATATACTCATTGCCGATACTGATGGTATTGTTATTATTCCCCAAGCATACGCAACTACACGAACATACAAAAGGCCCTCCATCCGGAGGGCCTTTTTGTGTAAGTATTTAATTCACCTTATCATTTTATAGTTATTAATCTCTAGCTATGAAACTAATTGAACTCACTGCAGAATAATTAATAACAATAGATTACATTAACGTTTTTAGTACATCCAATACTTCTTGTGGCAATTCGTTTTTATGACCGATGAGTTTTTCTACATAGTCATAGCGGAACTCGAATGCTTTGTGTAATTGGTGATGGTATTCACGCACTTGGAATGGTGGTTCGAAACCAGGAACCTCTACATAGGAGAGGTTTTCGTATTTGTAGAATGGTTTGAAATCCAATGTGCCTTCTACCAAACGTTCTAACAAATCAAGAGTCACTTCTTTTGGAATTTTCTTTTCCAAGAAGAAGCCTGTGTTCATGATGTAACATTGAACGCCACATTCAGAGAACAGTTTTTTGTAGCTTTCATAGTCACGAACCAATGGATATGTACGGAATGGATTCGCATATGGTTCGATAACAAGTGCGTTTGGATCCACATGAGCATCGAGCTTTTCCGCTGTAGAACGGCGTGTCGCAAGCGTTGCCCCCATTGTAGATGCCAACACAGGATCGTTAATCTTAAGGATTGGTGGCAATGTTTTATCTTTCATTAGCCATACGATAGCATTAACTGGTTGATCTACATAGTTTACACGGTTATCTGTCCAGAATTGAGATTTGATAGCACGACCGTTATTATTACGTACATCTTCAGCTAATACAACCTTACGGCCCTCTTCATCCATTGTTACACCTACGTTTTGTAGTGTTAACAAGAATTCGTTAGCAGGATGTTCTACAGGGTAATCTTGCATTTTGTCGAAGTATGTAGGTTCTAGTGCAATAGAACTCAAATCGTTTGTATTGATGATATACGCATCGTCATGCAAGATAGAAATATCATAACGACCATCATGTTTTTCATGAGTCAATGTAGACTTACCGGAGCCGGACAAGCCAAATACACCGATTGTGTAGCTTTTACCATTTTCAAGGTTGTAACGTTTCATACCACCGTGACATGCCACATAGCCGAGGCGATTTGCCAAGGACCATGCCAATGTTAGGGTACCTTTTTTATGCTCACCGAAGTAGCGCATGCCAAGAATCATAGCACAGTTATGAGCTGGATCAAAGATAGCAAGACCGCCCGGATGACCTGGTACCACATAGTCAGGATCAGAATAAATATAGATGTCGCCTTCTGGAACTTCTACACTGTCATTGTAGAACTCTTTTACAGCTGCATCAAAGAACTTGAAGTTCATAATCCAAGAATACAAGATAGATGCATGATCTTTTGGAATCATCAAATGCGCACGAGCTGTAAATTTTTTATCAAGGCCTACGATAGTTTCAGCAGAAATCCACTCTTTACCACGGCTATCATATACGGCATCACGGGCAATGTTAGCGAGTTCTACTTCGTCGATACCTTCATCGCCAATGATACGACGAGCTTTTGCATAACGACCTGTAGTTTTGCCATCGTTTGTAACAAGTACCTTTGCATCTACAGGTAAACCTTGTTCCACCGGTTTATACACAGGCATATCGAGGACGATAACGCCTGGTTCTTCAGTGGCAAACTGATACGCTTGTGCCACAGATGTTACAGGAGTTACATTGTTTCCATAAAATGCAGTTTCAATAGTACTGCGCATCTTAGAAAATAATGGGTTTGTTTTAATTTCACTTTGCTTCCAAACGCGTCTTGTCGACATAGTATCCAGATCCTCACCTTTAATATATACGTAATTTCTCTTGTAAAAGTAGTTTAAGATAAGAAAATACTGCATCCGCAAATACTTTCATTATTATCTATTTTACCCTTTTCGGATAAATTTGTATACACAAAGTAGATGAAATATAAGAAATTAATGTATGCTTATTATGAATTAGTGCAACACATTATATATAAATAGTTTTGATATCTCTATCTATTTTATTGATTTCACCCCAGTAAAAATCAGTGTAAAAAAGTATGCTGAATATATAACAGCTAATCAAAAAATGAAATGAGGCTAGGTCATAGGACCTAGCCATTTATTCTAAAAAAGCAAATATTTATTTTTTAGCTTTATTAATGAAGGCATCAATTTTACCAACAAGATCATCTACGTTAAAATCACCACGTTCGGCAATCATCTTGATCGTTGCCACTTTTGCCATCACTTTCACCATCGGTGTTTTCAATTTCTCAAATTTAGGATTTAAAGAAATCAAATAATCTACAACCTCAGGGCTTTGCTTGATTAAATTAGAGAGAGTTGTCTTTGCATCGATATGGAAACGACCGTCAGCATCGGTAGCGAGTGGCTCTTCATCTACCTCTTCTGCAGCCTCTTGGGCTAAGGATTTACCATTATCGCTCCCCATATCAGTACTATTTCCTGCATTTCCTACAAAATCTGTCTTATCCCATGTCAACAATGTACGGGAGCCTTCAAGTTCACGAATATGAGTGCAATCTTGCATCATTTCTAGAACGCCACGGAATTTACCATTTTCATCACGTACTGCTGTATAGATAACATAGATAAACAATCCCGGTTTATTGATCCAGAATTCAGCTTGGCTTTGCTCACCAGAGCGGAACTTCTCAACGATTTCTTCTACAACGTGAACGGACTTAGCAGGGTGACAATTCTTTACCTCACGGCCAATAACATTGGCACTGCGAGGGAATATACGATGTGGTGTATCGCTGTAGAATTT
>CADFKY010000064.1 GCA_902834965.1 Veillonellaceae bacterium | reverse complement strand
ACCAACGTAAGTTACCACAAGAATTATATGTTTGAGGTCCACGACAACCTACTTTGTACAAGCACCAACCAGATTTGGATGCATCGTCGTCGAATTTTTCAACGAAGAGACCAGAGTCAAAGAAGGCACGGCGGTAGCATGTGTCGTGAATACGATTGCCATAAAATTGTTTAGGACGACCTTGAGAATCAAGAGGTGGAATTTGACCAAATAATGCATAGTGCATGATTACACCAGTCATAACCTCTGGAATTGGAGGACACCCAGGAACTTTGATAATAGGTTTACCAGATACAACAGAAGATACAGATACTGTATTTGTTGGATTTGGTTTAGCCGCTTGAATACCACCCCAAGCTGCGCAGGAACCATATTCAATGATTGCTGCTGCGCCTTTAGCCGCTTCTAATAAGGATTCTTTAAATGTGCGACCACCTACTGTACAGTAAACACCATTTTCATCAAGTGGCACACCACCTTCAACAGCCAAGATGTATTTGCCTGCTTTTTCTTTGATGATTTTCTCTAAATGTTCCTCTAATGGTGCACCAGATGCAGCCGCCAAAGTATCATCATATTCAAGAGAAATCATATTCAAAATTACATCAGATGTAAATGGAGAAGATGAGCGAATAAAGGACTCACTACAACCAGTACATTCATGACCATGTAGCCAAATTACCGTAGGCAATTCAGTTGTTTCAGCTGCCTTAACAACAGTGTCTAACATCGTTGGTGGCAAGCCTAGAATAGCGGTGAGTGCTACACAGGATTTCATAAATGTGCGTCGACTCAAACGTCGCTCTTGGAAGAGTGTCCATAAACTGTTTATACGATTCTTCACGGAATATAGCCTCCTTACAACAACTTTGCGCAATATATCAATATTACTTAATGAACTACAACTATTATGATAATAATCATACTATGAAAATTAAATAATGTACTATCTAATTCGTCACAGCTATTATGATAACAATCATATTCTTACTACTTTATTATATCACTTAATATTTATGAAAACTATATAATTCAAATAAAAAAGCTGTATACAAGAAAGTTTATTTAACTTGCATACAGCCTTGTATTATATATTTTTTGTAAAATTCATTAGTTATCAATAAATTAGATAACTTCCTTGATTAGGGACTCAAGCACATCAGCTTTCTTGTAACCCACAAGGGAATCAAGCATTTTGCCATCACGGAAGAATACCATAGATGGAATACCATCAATATCTTCTTTCAACAAAATACCACGAAGATTTTTATCTTCTGCATCAACACTAAAGAACTCTACTTGTCCTTTTAAACGTTCAGCTACTGCTTCTACTTCTGGACGCATAACAGTGCAAGGTTCGCACCAGGCAGCCCAGAAATCAACAATAGCTAAACCTTTAGAGCCAAGTACTTTTTCATCAAATTCTTGCACACTAGTAATCGCTGTAATTGCCATGAAGTTCTCCTAACAAAGATCTACAATCTTATATACTATAAATTATATCTTAAATATGGAAGCAAGCAATCAATAAGCCGAGTTCTGTTCCGCTTGCGCGGTGACGATTATCTTTCTAGGCGTACAGTCGCCTGCACGCTCGAGCGACACAACCCGGAAGGTAGGCGGGACCACCCTTAACCCTTCCCTATTCGGTCTTGCTCCGGATGGGGTTTACCGAGCCAGCCTGTTACCAGACTGCTGGTGAGCTCTTACCTCACCTTTCCACCCTTACCACTGACGTGGCGGTTTCCTTTTCTATGGCACTTTCCCTAAGGTTACCCTCGCCAGACGTTATCTGGCATCCTGCCCTATGGAGCTCGGACTTTCCTCGAGTCCTATGGACTCGCAACCGTCTTTCATACTTGCTTCAATTCAGTTTATCATAGCTAGCCTATTTGTTGCAAGAAAATGCAATATTATAAGAAAAAGAAATCATTCTGTTCTATAAAAGCTTTCACAGGAACAGGTAGTTTTTTACTAAGTAAATAGTCACATAAACCCTCAGAAACTATAGATTCTGTGCCAAAATGCCCCGCATCAACTACGAGCAATCCCAGCTCTTTGGCCAATTGTGCATCATGATATTTCACATCACCTGTAATATATGCATCCACATGTAGCCGAGCTGCATCCTTAATAAATTCTGCGCCAGCACCAGAGCAGAGTGCTATAGATTGTATTTCTTTGGGAGCTACTCCAGCAAAACGAATATTAGCCTCTGGCAATGCTTCCTGAACCCATTCACGGAGTGTATCTAAATTGAGTGCATTTGGCAAACGACCAATACGACCTAAATATTGAATCGAACCTTTTGGCTCAACCAAGGATACTACTTCATAAGCCACCTCTTCATAAGGATGAGCTTCTTTCATCGACTCTACAACTTGACTTAAATGTGTACCATCAACGACAGCATTCACTTGTACCTCAGTTGCGACCGTTAAAGCACCGGCTTCACCGATAACAGGATTAGAATCTTCGTTACCAATGAAGCGACCTTCACCATGAATACTAAAGCTACAGTACTCATAGTTACCAATTTTGCCAGCACCAGCAGCCCCCATAGCATGACGAACCGCATCAGCTGCATTTTCAGGTACAAATGTAGTTATTTTATATAGTGCATCTTCACCAGTTTTGATAAACCCCTTAACGTCTATAAGACCTAATCGTTCTGCCAACATATCGTTTAAGCCACCAGGTGCAATATCAAGATTCGTATGGGCACTGTATACGGCAATCTTATGTTGAATCAATTTATTAATCATGCGACCTTGAGTCGTATCACAAGATAATTGTTTTAATCCTTTAAAAATTAAAGGATGATGACTAACAATCAAATTACAGTCATGTTCAATGGCATACGAAATGGTTTCCTCTGTTACATCTAATGTAGTTAATACACCTGTAACCATAGCGCTTCTGTCGCCTACCATTAGGCCTACATTATCCCAAGATTCGGCATAAGATCGAGGTGCTAATTGTTCCATTAAGGTAATGACTTGTTGAACAGTTGTCATAAAACTCACTTCTTTCTATCTACTTTCTAAAAGACTACGAAGAAATTCAACTTCGCGCTCTAAATCCCGATATTTATCAGTATGGCTCAATTTCTCTGTCATACCATCTAAGGCACATTGTCGTTGATATATCAAATACTCAATATATTTATTCCAAAGAGGTGGACGTTCTTGTTCTAAAAGAGCACCTACAGACCATAGTAAGGATTCTTCAGGCAATGCGGCATACACATTTTCATGATTTGCTGTGCCCGTATAGTTTTCCAGGCAATCCTCGCGAATCGCTAAAAACGCAGTATATAATTTACCGGTATCTTCTACGATAATTTCAAGAACGATAACATAACCCTTTTGCACCATATATTGACGCAATTCTTTTTGCCCATTCTGTGGTTGTAATACGTAGAAATCCAACGGCTCCGACCCTGCATCTACAATATCGCGCATGAGGTATCCCCCCATACCACAGCAAATGGCACCATTTAATTCGCCCTTCTCCGTAACCTTTAGTCCATCTCCTAAACGACAATCAATTTTAGAGCTTAATCCACAAGATTGAACATATTCCTTTGCAGACTCTAAAGGCCCCTTATGAACATCACCGGCTATAACAAAGTCAGCACGATTACGGTTGATAAGTTCTACTGCTAAATATCCATGATCAGTACCAATATCAGCTATTGCACGAGCCTTTGGCACAATCGAAAAAACCGCCTCTAAGCGATCCATCATAGGTCTAGGTTCCATAATTCCTCTATTTGCTATTTATCTCTTAGTAAACTCACAAATCAGATGATGGATACTGTAGAGTATCATCTACTATCCATCTTAGTAATGACTATTGTATCTAAGAAATAAATGGATTACATATAAAAATAACCGCCCTTGAAATCTCAAGGACGGTAGATATCAACATAATTGGTGGGCCCACCTGGGATCGAACCAGGGACCGACCGGTTATGAGCCGGTTGCTCTACCCCTGAGCTATAGGCCCACAGTTAGTTTCTAGCTCATTAATTATACCGAATAGCCTAACTATTAGTCAAGATATCTAGTCTACGACTGTTTCATCAACATAAAACGATGAATCATATTATCTTCGTTAAATACACCCTTTGTAGCTAATGTAGTAGTCTGGCTATCTGTAGATTTAATCCCTCTAGCACTCATACAACTATGAGAAGATGTAATATGAACAATAACATCCTCTGACCCTGTAGCCAGTGAAATAACTTCACCGATATCTTCTCCAATTTTTTCTTGTAATTGCAATCGTTTGCAACACATTTCAGCAATGCGAGGTATTTTAGATAAGCCAATAACACGACCTTTAGGAATATAGCCAATGCTAATACTCATATCATACATCAAAGCCATATGGTGTTCGCAATGGGAAAAACACGTAATATCCTTTACTACAACCATTTGATTTGTATCGACTTCAAAGGTTTTACCATACATCTCTGCAATCTCAGCATTCGTATACTGAATCCCTTCGTATACCTCTGCCATCATTTGAGCTACGCGCTTAGGCGTTTCTACTAAACCTTCACGATTAGGGTCCTCCCCCAAGGCTTCTAGCAATTGATATACAAGTGATTCTATTTTTTCTGTATCCATATGTTCCCCTTTATATCAAGGTGTCATCATATCATAATGTATCATACTGCATTAGAAAACATTCGATACTCTACCTACACCCTAACTATACTATACACCTTTCGCATCAGGATCCCATACAAATTTATGAATCTGTAATTGGAATCGTACATTTTGTAGATTATGTTCTTTCATATAATCAATAATGGCAGCTGCCTCAATTTTTCCCCACACTGGCGATACATAGATTTGAGCTTTTGTAGGATATTGATTAATCATATGACGCATACAGTCTAAATCCTCTACGGAACCTACTACAAATTTAATTAAATCCTGTTCCCTAGAAACTTTGAATATATCTAAATTCATAGATTTCCCAGCTAAAGAGGACGGTGTTTTATAATCGTAGGTAAACCACACATTTTCTCGGTGAAAGCTCGGTATAATCGTACCATTTGTTTCAATATTGAAATCGTAAAGACTTTCACTATCTAATACGTCTTGGGCATCTACAGATACGTTAATTCCCGTAGTCGATTTTATATCAGTACACGGTTCATCCTCTAATTTAGCAGATTTACGACGATTTAATTCATCGATTAGCTCCACTACAGCAGCTTCTTGTAATAGTGGCTCACCACCCGTAATGGTAATTCGATGATTGCCTAAACTTTCAATAACATCAGCCACCTCTCGGACGGTCATGTCTGTGAAAGTACTATCAATGCCATAACTATAGGTAGTATCGCAATATGAACAGCGTATATTGCAATCATGAAGGCGTAAGAATGTGGTTAATAGCCCTTGACGACTTCCTTCACCATCAATAGAAGCGAAGATTTCAATCACGTTCATAAATAGCTGTGTTCCCTTCAGACTCTTGAACCTCTACCTTGAAACATTTAGGGCCCAACTCATCGGCAATCCATTTTGCCATGTTTTCAGCAGTAGGATTGATATCGCCTAATACATCATTGATATGGCGATGATCTAAGCGGCCATGTATTTTTTCTTTAATAATGGTAAAGTCGATGACCATGCCATTATGGTCTAACTCTTCAGAACGAGCATGAACCGTAATAATCCAATTATGCCCATGAAGATTTTGACATTTGCTTGGATAATCTAATTTCAATTGGTGAGATGCACTTACCTCTAATCGTTTTGTAACTGTAAACATTATATCTCCTAAATATTATATGAACTTTAATATATTATATGCACTTTAAAATTTGCTATGTATTACATTAAAAGGCTTTAACGTACTTTTATCACTTACGTTTA
>CADFKY010000063.1 GCA_902834965.1 Veillonellaceae bacterium | reverse complement strand
TTATATATTGACCTATTTTGTGGATACATTTCAGAAAACAATTTGTATAAACACACAAAAAAGACACCTCCCAAGGAAGGTGTCTTTTACTTTTGTATTCTTATATTCTTATGCGTTTGTACTCTTCTGCTTTTATTTTTCTATAACCGACTCATCCAGCTGTGTACCGTCTGGTAAGAAAGCTTTTACTATTAATTTATTCGGTGTAACAGTCATCGTCATATAGTTATTTTTATCTCGATCTGGTGCCACATATACATCTAAAGGATGTTCTTTCCACTTAGGGCGACGAGCATCTCCGGCTATACCAGTAAGGATATATAGTGGCCCCGATGCATCACGCTCAAAGTTGCGCACATGACCTCTATTGCGATAAGAGTGTAAATGAGCAGATAGCACTAAATCTACATTAAACTCATCAAAGATAGGCATAAATAATACACCCTCTTCATCAAAGCCTGCTGCACGACTTGCGCCAGGACGGTCAAAAGCATATTGGAATGGATCGCGATGCATGAGAACGACAGTCCACTTTTTCGTATTAGCTGCCAAATCTTGGCGTAGCCATTGAACCTCTATATCGTATAGATCAGGATGATGCGTATCATGATTGTCCTCATGATTACTTTCATATAACATCGTATCTAATACAACGTAATGAACATCGCCAAAATCATAGGAGTAATAACGGCGATTAAAGGTTTCGTTCCCATTAGCTGGTACATCAAAATAATTGAGATACGCACGAGGCTCACGCATTTTCCAATCCAATGTATACATTTCATGATTGCCTAAGGTCGGTGCTAACGGCACATTAGCACTCAATGGTCTGATGGAATTTAACCAAGTACGCCATTGATAATCTTGTTCCCCGTTATCTACAAGGTCCCCCATGCTAATATACAAGGCCGTCCTTGGATTGCGATGTGCAGAATCTTTAACCAGCTGTTCCCATCCGGAATAATCACCTGACTGCGAATCTGGATAAATAAGAACATCATATACACTAGAGCCGGCAGTTTCCAACGAATACCAATCACTGCGACGATCATTACCATAACCAACACGGTATTCGTATTTAGTACTAGGTGTTAGGCCCGTCAAAGTGCCCTCATGAATATAGGTCATACTACCATCATCGGTAAAAACTTTATCTGTAGCGCCTATACTTTGAATATTTTCAGCCCCGTCTACTCGATACTCTATGACCGCATCAGCTTCACTACTATCTGATTGCCACATAATGGTACGGCTTGTGCTATTATCTTTAGCGACAATTTGTCGAATATAACGGCCTTCAGAATCGAGGAGCGGTTTAATCTCTTGGCCACTTACGACAGCAGCCGTTCTAGCTATACGACTCTGTATGGCATCTCGATATGTATATCCAACTACAGAAATAGCTACCACAGATACAATAGCTACAATTGTTTTTAATAGTTTACTTTTATTCATATAGTTCCTTTATGTAAATATGTATTAAGTACTAATATGAACACATTATAAAACTTACACTTAACTTTAAGTCAAATAAGATTTACCTACTATTTTTCGTAATATTGTTTCATTTGTGTATAGCCATTAACGATGACTTCAATTTCACCTGTTCTAGGATGGAAGATAAGACCGTGAATAGGTACGTCTTTCGGAATCAAAGGATTCATACGCAATTCGTCTACTGTTTCTTCTACATTTTCAGCAGGATGTGTAAAGCCATCTGCCCAGCGTTCCATTTCTTTTCGCACCATATGGATTGCTTCTGGCGCAATGCCACGAGCTAACATTTTTTCTGTTAAATCTTTCGCTGTAGTTTTAGCCATACCGCATTCATGATGACCAATGATAAAGATTTCGTTAACACCTAGTTCATAGATACAAACGAGTAAGCTACGTACAATGCCATCAAAAGGACCTGTAATACAGTTACCAGCAGTCTTTACAATTTTTGCTTCACCACGGCCAATATCCATAGAATCTTCTAAGAAGTTCACAAGACGTGTATCCATGCATGTAACAATAGCCATTTCACGACTAGGCATCTTACTGCATTTTGTATCTGTTTCTACATAACCTGTATTTTGATCTTCTACATATTCTTTATTATGGGCTAAAATATCATCTAATAAACTCATAGTACCTCCTATATAAAAAAGACCTTGGCATACAACCAAGGTCTCTATATCAATAATGGTCGATATAAATATTATATCATATTCAGTTGTATCCATTCTAAATCACTACTAGTCTTAGATCATTATTCTCCAAAAATAGATTTAGAATAATTAGAGTTAAAACTTATCTATCAGGTGTAGATAGTGCTTCGATAGCTACGCTACCACCGCGTACAACTTCAATGCGGTTGACGAACATATCTTTAAATAGAGCAATCATGTCGTTATTTTTGGATACTGTTTTTACACATTGTACGAGAACAGATTTGCGATTATAATCGACTACCAACAAGTCAAAGGTTTGAGCAATGCGGAAGATTTCTTGTTTATCTGCTTCTTTGCAACTGTTGACCTTAATAAACAATAGCTCTTTTTTTGTAATCCGCATATCCGTAAAGTCGATAACCTTAATAACCTCAACACTGCGATTTAATTGTTTGATAATTTGTTCGTATGTTAAATCATCGCATGTGAGCTCAATGGTCATACGAGACATGGTAGGATCTTCAGTTTCCC
This sequence comes from Veillonellaceae bacterium, assembly GCA_902834965.1. The sequence goes on along the minus strand of CADFKY010000063.1, from coordinate 3,340 downwards.
CTACAGTCAATGTATCAAGGTTATAGTTTTTACCTGCGAAGAGGCCTGAAATTTTAGCCAATACGCCGATTTGGTTTTCTACATACGCTGAAATACAGCGTTTTTCCATATGTAATTCCATAGCCCCTCCTATTTTTTATCCTTTAATAACATATCACTTAAGGACTTACCAGCTGGTACCATTGGCAATACATTAAGCTCTGTAGGAATGATAAATTCAAGTAAGGTTGGTCCATTTTTGAAAGAATCAGCCAATTGGAATCCTTTTTCGATATCCTCTACCTTAGTAATGCGCATTGCCTTTGCACCATAAGCTTCTGCCAATTTTACAAAGTCCGGTACGTATTCAAATTCATCATTATCAATCATCTCACGTGTCACAATGGAGCTTTCATCCATCAATAAATTTGTACACGCATATCGTTTATCGTAGAACAATTGTTGCCATTGGCGTACGTTACCAAGGAAGCCATTATTCAAAATAATAAGTGTTACAGGTAAGCGATAGTGCATAGCCGTAGCAAATTCTTGGATATTCATTTGTACGCCACCATCACCACAGATAGCAAATACACGTTTATCAGGGTTGCCGATTTGAGCACCTAAGGCAGCTGGGAAACCATAACCCATCGTGCCAAGGCCACCAGAGGTCAACATTTGATGTTGTCCTTTAAGTTCAAGGAATTGTGTGGTCCATAATTGATTTTGTCCTACATCAGTAGCAACAATAGGACGTGCATAGTGGTTATTGATGTAATCAATAACGGTTTGAGGTGTTAAGCCTACCTCATCCGCTTGTGTAACAGGACGTTCGGCCTTAAGCTGTTGTAATTGCTCAGGCCACTCACCAAGATCATGAGGTTCAATATATTCCAATAGTTTTTCAATAGCTAATTTAGCATCTGCTACGATTGGAATATCTACCTTAATATTTTTAGAAATAGATGCTGCATCCACGTCGATATGGATAATCTTACAATTTTGTGCAAAGGTACTTAACTTGCCTGTAATACGGTCGTTAAAGCGGGTACCAATGGAAATCATAACATCGCAATCCGTAAGGGCCACATTCGGAGCATAGCCACCATGAATACCAATATTGCCGAGGTATAAAGGATGACAACTATCGATAGCACCTTTCCCCATCAACGTAGTTACAACAGGAATGCCTGTTTTTTCTACTAGCTTCATCATGAGGTCGTTAGCACCACTAATGCTAACGCCACCGCCTAATAAGAATAGTGGTCGTTTAGCCTTGCTGATAATAGAGCATGCTTTTTTTACTTGTCCTACGTGAACTGTTGTATTAGGTTTATAGCCACGAATATTGACTTCTGTTGGATACTCATCAGAGCCCATAGCCTTTTGAATGTTTTTAGGAACATCCACCACTACAGGACCAGGACGACCAGTACGGGCAATATAAAATGCTTCTTTCAAAATACGCCCTAGCTCTTTACGATCACGAACGGTAACAGCATATTTACAGATATTGCGCACAATACCAACTGTATCCACCTCTTGGAATGCGTCATTACCCATGAGGCCCAAGTCTACTTGACCTGTAATACAAACAAGGGGAACGCTATCAGCGTATGCTGTAGCAATACCTGTCACAAGGTTTGTAGCACCTGGTCCAGAGGTTACCATGCACACCCCAACTTTACCTGTACTGCGAGCATAACCATCTGCTGCATGAGCCAATGCTTGCTCATGACGTGGCAAAATTACTTTTACCTTATCTTGTTTATATAATTCATCCATGATATCGATGGTTGCTGCCCCAGGATAGTTGAATAGTATATCTACCTGCTCCTCTTGAAGGGCCTTCACCACATATGCTGCGCCTGAAATCATAGGTGCCTCCTTAACTATGTAAAAAATGCATATCGCATTCTCAATATTCTCATTCGATATATCTAAAAAATTGAATATCTTATATAGATGTGTTATACTCAGTAGTGTACCACATGTTGTGGTACATGAGTATGTAATAAATCTCAAATTATAGAAATATATATTAATTTTGTCTGGAAAGGACTGTAAAACCATGAAAGAAATCTTAGGTTTCCACTTAAACGGTTGCCCTTATTGTGCAAATGCATTCCGTGCTATCGATGAACTTGTTGCAGAAAACCCTGCATATGCAGACATTCATATCAACTGGGTTGAAGATCAAGACGCTCATGAGCTCTTCAAAACTCACCCTTATGAGTACTATCCAAACTTATGGTTCGACCTCGACAAACAATATGAGGCTCAACCTGGTGAAAGCTATGACCAAACAAAAGCATTAATCAAAGCTGTATTGGACAAAGCAATCGCATAAGATTATTACATGAAAACGTGATAAATCCATTAAGAAAGAGGCTAGCAAATGCTAGCCTCTTTTTTTGTCTTTCCATTCAAGATACATATGTCTAATAACTTGGATTGGCGATACCAGTAACATCCTTGGTCCACCATAACGCATAATTTCACGGATTTTTTCACGATAATTAGGTGCATAGCAATGGGTTTTACATACACTACAGAATGTTTTACTTTCCATATGCGGACATGCATCAATGCGATGCTCCGCATATTCCCAAACCTTTTCGCAATCCTCACATAACTGCCCCTTAGGAGTATGGTGTTTATTATGACAATAGATGCCAATGATTTGGTACATAGTTTTTAGTTCTAACTTACGTTTTTCATCAACTGTCATACTACCCTCCTATTTCACAGACCATGATACCCAAGCCACTTTATCAACCGTTTTATTATGAATTTCTCCATTAATGGCTAATGGTTCAATGAGATTTCTAATTTCTACTTTCATATCTTCTATATCGCCCCATGTATTATTATGAAGTCGCATAGCAAAGTAATTAACCGCTTTATCAAGGCTCATAACCTCTGTTTCAGGCACTGTTTTATAGGTTACTTTTACATTATGCCCTATTTCATGGATAACATCTAAACATGCTTTCATCTTACCATCCCAAGGGAATGAATCGCGACCAAAGAAATGTTCAGATAACATATCTACCGTTTCATCGCTGCGTTCACTAAAAGCAATCCACAAGCATTTGTCCTTACTTGATTCATGCATGGCGCGAATGTTTTCTGCATCAAACATGATAGGGCAAAAAATACTATATGTTAAATCAAAGGTTTTATCCCATTTTAGTTCACGGCGAGTTTCATCAGACCACGGTGCAATATACAAGCTAAGATCTAAACCTTCTGCCTCTGCTAATTGTTTAGCACCACGAATCATACCATCAGATAAATCTATACCTGTTGCCTTATGGCCTTCACGAGCCAATCCTAACGCATAGTCACATACACCACA
>CADFKY010000062.1 GCA_902834965.1 Veillonellaceae bacterium | reverse complement strand
CATATCATTACAACTGGCATGCAGAAACAGAGATTTTTATCTTGTTAAAAGGTAGCGTTGAGATGAGTTGTAATGGAGAAGTTTTTACGTTGAAACCTCTTGATATTGTGATTATCTCGCCTCAAGTAGGGCATGCAACATTAGCCCTTGAAGAGGATACTATAGCCTTTATCATCCATGTAGGTAATGAATTTTACCAACAGTATGATCCGGATTTTGGGACGTACCAATTTGTTTTGCGGTCAGATGATAGTACACGTCATAATGAATTCTTTACAACCTTACGCCATCATGCTGCTATGACGATGTTATTGATGATTAAAGGTGAAAGCCCAGTACACCGAATGTGGATAGAACATCATTACTTAGCTTTGGCCGGTGATGTATTTAGAGAGTTTGATCCTATAAAAAAGGTTCACGAAAATGCTAGACCTGGCGATATAAAACCGGCATCTTTTGATAATATGATTACCTATATTGATGAGCATTATGAGCAGAAAATAGAACTAGAAGATATTGCGAAAATTGGGGGCTATAATGTTGCCTATACATCGCAGTTTTTTAAACGACAAATGGGAATTTCATTTGTTGAGTATGTATTGCGGTTGAGAATCCGTGATGCTACTGTTCGATTAGCTAGTACGGATGAGGCTGTCGCAAGAATTGCAAGTGATTGTGGATTTGTCGATGTGAAAGCCTTTAATGTGGCTTTTAAAAAGCATTTTAATATGACACCCACAGAATATCGTAAACAAGTAAAAGGGATTGGCCGTAAAACTATCTTACAAGATTGGAAAGAAATTATTTCTGTAGACAACCAAGATGTACTTGATGTGTTGCATTCATTCTTGTCCTATGAAGATGATTCACGAGCTAAGAGCGAATTGGAATTTATGAGCAAAAAATTGGAAGCTTTGAAAGAAAAGTTAGCTGATGTAGTAAAGGATTTATAAAGGTATTTTGTTATATCTCTAAGGTAACTAGATTATTATAGTAACTAATTCTTATAGTAGCTATATTCTTATGGTAAACGTTTTGTGGCAAATTATTTTTGATGAATTTATGACATATATAGAAAGATTAGAATTGGGTAATTTTCTATATTAAGAAAACCTATAAAGTTATTGAAAAAGCACTACTGTTGAAAAGTAGTGCTTTTTTATATGTGTTTTATGGGTGAATTTATATATCAATACACTCTAGAAATACAGTAAATCGAGAGAAATCTATATTTTTTTGCTGATTTTACTATAAAAACTACCTTTTAATTTGGATAGTTATATTCTCCAAACTGAGTAGAATATACTTCATCAGGAGTAAAAAATTAGTAAGTTATAATTTTGGAGGATATATGAATCAAGTAAAATTTATGGAAAACGTAGGTAAAGTTGCAACTGTTACTGCTGTAGCTATGTATGTATCTTATTTTCCACAAATCATGCATAACCTAGCTCATCCAGGTACTGGCGATTGGATCCAACCACTTGTAGCTGCAATCAACTGTACATTATGGGTAGCGTATGGTTTATTCAAAGAACATAGAGATATTCCAGTAGCATTAGCTAATGCACCAGGAATCTTCTTTGGCTTAGCAGCAGCTATTACAGCGGTTATGTAATTTAAAGAATAGAAACATAAAACTATAACGTTAATGATATATAAAACTATAACTTTAATGACATATAAAATTACTGTTGACCGTTGTTAATTATATATATCATAATGAATGCATCTCTTAGATTTATAAGAGGTGCATTTTTTATGTAAATAATTGAGAGGTATTTGTTTGATTTTATGAGGGGTGTTACGTTGTTATGGATTACTTTCACTATACATACAAACACAATCATATAGATTTCAATAGTGATATATATAAGGTTAGTACATATCATTACAACTGGCATAGTGGCGTAGAGGTGTTGATCTTGTTAAAGGGCAGAATTGACATGAGTTGTAATAGTGAGGTTTTCACGATGGAACCTCTTGATACAATTATCATTTCCCCTCAAGTTGGTCATGCTACGTTGGCATTAGAAGAGGATACAACGGCTCTTGTTATTCATGTAAGTAAGGAGTTTTTCCAATATTTTGATCCTAACTTCGGCATGTACCAATTTGTATTGCGTTCAGATAAAACTAATCGGGATAATAAATTCTTTACGTCCTTACGTCATCGTGCCGCACAAATGATGTTATTAATGGTAAATGGTGAAGGTACTGATCGTCAATTATGCTTGGAGAGTCACTTTTTAGCTATGACGAGTGATATATATCGTGAAATTGATGCGGTTAAGACTATCCCTGTACATACAAAGCCTGCTGATATGACTGTAGCTACCTTTGATAAAATGATTACCTATATTGATGAAAACTATAAGCAGAAGATCGAGTTAGAAGATATTGCTAAAATAGGCGGTTATAATGTGAACTATACATCTCAGTTCTTTAAACGCCAATTAGGAGTTTCCTTTTTAGAGTATTTGTTACGGTTGAGATTACGAGAGGCTACAGTTCGTTTAGCTAACTCTGAAGATGGAGTAGCACATATTGCGAGTAGTTGTGGCTTTGCAGATATTAAAGCCTTTAATGTGGCCTTCAAGAAACATTTCCATACAACACCATCTGAATATAGAAAGCAAGCAAAAGAGATGGGGCGTAAGACAAAGCTACATGATTGGAAGGAAATTATCTCTACTCAGGAAAAGGATATTATCGATATATTGCAAACCTATTTACCATATCAAGATGCCTCTATCAATAAGGATAGATTGGAAGAGGCTAATCAAAAGTTACAGGATGTTAGAGAAGAACTTGAGATGGTTGTAAAAAAATTACAATCATAATTTTCATTGTTATAATTCCTTGTAATTGCTTATAATTTTATGATTTTGAAAATTAAAATTAGGGGGATATACAATCATTAGGTATAGGTGATTTTGTATATTTGATAAGCATATAAAAATAAATGATGAAAGAGCACTACCTTTTGATAAGTAGTGCTCTTTTTGATATTTCTGAATAGGTGTAATTGTATATTTTACATAGGTAAAAATATAATCATATAGGTGATTTTGTATGAAATTAGCGTGCTTTCACAAGCAAAAATCAACTTATAAATTGGATAGTTATATCCTGTAAAAAGAGTACAATGAAATCATCGAAAGGAGCTAAGGTTCCGAAACATAAATAATCACGTCTTAAATAATGAAGTCTTTTTGGAGGTTTGCGATGAGTACGAAGGAACAACAAGTACAAGAAATGACTAATAAGATAGCTAATTTCATTTCTTATATGGCAAAGGTATTGCCTGATGATGTACAAGAAAAAATTCATGAATTGGCGCAGGATGAAAAAAATCCTATGGCCAAATCTATTTATGAGACAATGCAACATAATATGGATTTAGCAGCTCAGCTTAATCGTCCTTCTTGTCAAGATACTGGTGTATTACAATTCTGGGTAAAGGTTGGATCTAATTATCCATTACTAGGAGAATTAGAAGATATCCTAAGAGAAGCAACCTATAAGGCTACACAAGAAGCTCCATTGCGATTGAACTGTGTAGAAACTTTTGATGAGTTTAATACTGGTAAAAATATTGGCCTCACTGCACCTTATATTCACTGGGATATCATTCCTGGTCGCGATGATGTAGAAATCTTCCCTTACATGGCTGGTGGCGGGTGCTCCTTGCCAGGGTCCGGTAAAACATTGATGCCAGGCGAAGGTTATGAAGGTGTTGCTAAATTTGTTCTTGATTTGATGACAAGCTATGGCTTAAATGCATGTCCTCCACTATTGGTAGGTGTAGGGATTGCTACAACTATTGATACAGCTGCTGGATTATCTAAAAAGGCATTAATGCGCCCTGTATCTTCAAAAGCACCTAATGAAAAAGCGGCTTATATGGAACAATTGTTAGAAGATGGAATTAATAAGATTGGTATTGGACCTCAAGGTATGGGTGGGGATAAAACTGTTTTAGGTGTGAACATTGAACATGGTACACGTCATCCATCTGTTATTTCTTGTGCTGTTAGTGTAGGTTGTTGGAATCATCGTCGCGGCGATCTCGTATTTGATAAGGATGGTAATTGCACAGTTAAATCTCATAAAGGAGTGACATTATAATGGCTAAGAAAATATTAACTACACCAATTCAAAAATCTGATTTAGAAGGCATTAAGCCAGGCGATGTAATTTATTTGACTGGGCATATTACAACTAGTCGTGATATGGGGCATCGTCGTGTGGTAGAAGAAGGTAAAACTTTACCGGTTGATGTTAAAGATGGGGCTATACTTCATGCAGGTCCAATTATTCGAACTATAAGCGATAATGAATTTGAAGTAGTATCTGTAGGTCCTACTACATCTATGCGAATGGAAAAATTCGAATATGACTTTGTTAAAAAGACTGGTGTACGTCTCATTGTAGGTAAAGGTGGCATGGGTCCTGAAACAGCCCGTGCATGTAAAGACTTTGGCGCACTACACTGTGTATTCCCTGCAGGCAATGCAGTTCTTGCTGCTACAGAAGTCGAAAAAGTAGAATCTGCTAATTGGCGTGAATTAGGTATGTGTGAGACTTTGTGGACTTTTAAGGTTAAAGAATTTGGTCCACTTATCGTATCCATTGATGCAGAAGGTAATAACTACTTTGAAAATAAAAAAGTAGAATACAATGCGAAAAAAGAAGAGGTGTTAGAAGAAATCTATAAACATGTAGGCTTCATTAAATAATTGCATTGTGACATGTAACTAAATAGGAGGATTATACGGATTTTGTACAATCCTCCTTTTTTTGTACCCTTTTTTAGGTAGATTACACGTATTGGGAGGTATATATGGATACAAGTGTAATGATAACTCTGGGCTTCTTGGTATTTGCCATCGTCATGTTTGCGTGGGAGAAAATCCCATTGTCTATTACCGCTATGGTTGTAGCAGTAGGTCTGCACTTAAGTGGAGTATTATCCGCTAAAGAAGCGTTCGCCGGTTTTGTGGATCCAAACGTCTTACTATTTATGGGCATGTTTGTTATTGGTGAAGCTTTCTTTGCAACAGGTGTCGCTGTAGGTGTAGGTAATGTAGTTCATAAGTTTGCTAAAACTGAAACATCTTTGCTTGTTGCTGTTATGATAATTACAGGTATTTTATCTGGTTTCTTATCTAATACGGGTACAGCTGCTGTACTGATTCCCGTAATTATCGGTATTTGTAAAAAGAGTGGTTTTAAACAAACTAAGTTATTGATGCCTCTCGTATTTGCAGCAGCTATGGGCGGGAATATCTCCCTTATCGGCGCTCCTGGTAACATGATTGCTCAAGCCGGATTACAACAAGCAGGCTTAGGCTCCTTTAATTTCTTCGATTATGGTCTAGTAGGTTTACCAATTCTCATCGTAGGTACTATATTCTATGCTACAGTTGGTAAACGTTTCTTGCCAGATGCTCCAAGTCATCAACCTGATGGTGCTTTTGAAGGTAATGATGATTATAGTCATGTGCCATTTTGGAAGAAATGGACTGCTGCAATCATATTGATTTTGACAGTTGTTGCTATGATTTTTGAAAAACAATTGGGTGTAAAGCTCTATGTAAGTGCTTGGATCGGTGCGCTTGTGTTAGTAGCTACTAATGTTATTAGCGAAACGGCAGCGGTTAAATCTATCGACATGAAAACAATTATGCTCTTTGCTGGTTCCATGGCTCTCGGTGATGCAATGGTAAAAACTGGTACTGGTAGTGTAATTGCTGACATTATCGTTAATAGCCTTGGCGCGAGCCCATCTCCAATCGTTGTGTTAGTAGTAATCTTTGTGCTTGGTGTGTTTATGACAAACTTTATGTCTAATACAGCTACTTGTGCGTTACTAGTTCCTATCGGTCTTAGCTTAGCGTCTCAGCTTGGCTTTGATCCTAAAGCGGTTCTTGCAGCCATTGTAATTGCAAGCTCCTTAGCATATGCTACACCAATTGGTATGCCTGCCAATACTATGGTATACAATATAGCTGGCTATAGCTTCATGGATTATGTGAAAGCTGGTT
>CADFKY010000061.1 GCA_902834965.1 Veillonellaceae bacterium | reverse complement strand
TTGTGAAAGTACCATTATTTTCGTTTGAAGGTAATGGTTCTTTCTGGTTATAAGAGGAGGTACCTATGAAACCTACAATTTCCCCTGTAGGAGATTGCGCTATCTCTATTGATTTTGGTCAGGTGATCGATCCAAAGATTAATCGACATATTCGACAAACTGTAGAGCGAATTCAAGCGTTACAATTAGATGGGCTTATTGAATTAGTTCCTACCTATTGTGCGTTACTCGTGCAATATGATGCTATGCTCTATTCCTATGCAGATATGTGTCATATCATTGAGCCTACGTTTTCAGAATCTGTAACAGATAATAATAATGACAAGGTGACTGTTATTGAAATTCCTACTGTGTATGGTGGAGAGTTTGGACCAGACCTTGGTTTTGTAGCGTCTCACAATAATCTAAGTGAAGAAGAGGTTATAGCTATTCATAGTGGTACAGACTATTTAGTATATATGCTTGGTTTCATTCCTGGCTTTACCTACTTAGGCGGTATGGACCCACGTATAGCAACGCCTCGTTTAGCCTCTCCAAGAACCTTGATTCCGGCCGGCTCTGTCGGCATTGCAGGAGAACAAACCGGTACATATCCATCTGACTCTCCAGGCGGTTGGCAAATCATAGGACGAACACCAGTAACCATGTATGATATGTCTAAGGAACAAGCTGCATTATTGAGTGCGGGTGACTATGTGCGTTACGTGCCAATTGATGAACAGGAATATAATCGTATTAAAGCATTGGGAATGGACTATGTGCCATCCATGTATGAAGTAGAGGTAGGTGAGTTGCGTGGCTATTAATGAGTTTAATAAATCATCTATCTACGTAAATGCACCTGGTATGTATACGACTATTCAAGATGAAGGGCGCGTTGGATTCCAACAATATGGCATGCCTGTAGCGGGTCCTATGGATAGTGAAAGTTATCTTTTAGGACAAGCTCTGGTAGGTAATGTAGAAACAGCAGGTGCCTTAGAGTGTACCTTGTTGCCACCTACATTAACTGTGAAAGGCACATGTATCGTTGCTTTCACAGGGGCCGACATGGAACCGACCATCAATAGTGTACGAGTACCGAGATATATTCCATTTGTATGTCATGAAGGTGATGTTATTTCCGGTGGTTTTAGCCAATGCGGTGTGCGAATGTATATTGCATTTTCTGGCGGTATCGATGTACCTAGTATCAACGGTAGCGTATCTACTCATACAAAAGCAAAAATAGGCGGCCTTGAGGGACGACCATTACAAAAGGACGATGAACTCGGTATCAAAGCATTCACCAGAGATGAAGTGCATGTATGCGACTATCGTGGAGAAGGGCATACTCTGTTCAATACGGCGTTGTATAATCGTGGCGGTCGTGAATGTCATGAACCGTTGCGCGTTGTGCTGGGAGATCAAGCAAAACATTTCACCGAGAAGGGTATCAAGACCTTTAGTGATAACATCTATACACTAACTGTAGAATGCGATCGAATGGGATTCCGATTAGAAGGACCTGAAATTGAACACGTAGACAGTGCAGATATTATTTCTGATGGTGCTGTGTTTGGATCTATTCAAGTACCATCTAATGGCCACCCTATTGTCCTTATGGCGGATCGCCAAACAACAGGTGGTTATACAAAGATTGGTACAATCATTACTGCCGATTTACCTCGCCTTAGTCAACTGCCGGTAGGGGATGGTATTAATTTTAATATCGTAACCATTGAAGAAGCGCAAGACATATATCGAGCATATATGGAACGTTTACAGAAGCGTATCAAATTAGCACATGAACAAAGTGCTTATGTATTTAAGGTAATGAATAAAATTTAAAAGTTTATATAAATTTAATGAAGTGAACACCTCTGTAATGAAGATGTACGGTTTGAACTGTACTATTCAGTTATAGAGGTGTTTTTCTATGCCCGCAATCATATAAACGTGGTTTAAAAAGTTAATTATGAGTTTATATTCATTTTGGAACTTTATTTATGGTGTAAAAATGCCACGTTTATGGTAAGATTTTGATATGAGGCATAAAAAAATCCGCATAATTGCAGTATTTGCATAGGTTATTATTTTTGTGAAAGTTTAATGAAAGTACTTGCAACTATATCGAAGATTTTGATATACTAACTACATCGAAAAAATTAAAAGTCAATTATGACTAACAAATTATAGTAATTATAGTAAATATGTATAGAGAGATTATAAGAAGGTTTATAGGAGAAAAGAAGAATGAACAAAATCTTTAAAGTAGTTTGGAACAAATCCAAAAATTGCTACGTAGTAGTATCTGAATTAGCTAAAAACAATAGCGGTAAAAAGAAAATTGTTGTGGCTGGTATCTTTGCAGCATTAGCTATGACTAATGCTAATGTAGCATTGGCTGTAAACGAGGTGCCTACATCTACTGGTGGTGCATCTGTAGCTTTTGGTGATAGTGCTACTGTTACAGGTGCCAATGCAGTCGGTTTAGGTAACAGTGCTAGTGTTACAGGTGTAAATGCAGTTGCTTTAGGTACAAATGTAAAAGCTACTACTAGTGATGCTGTTGTAATTGGTACTGCTGCAAAAGCAGAGACTGCTGCTGGTGGGGTTGCTATTGGTCAAAATGCTTATTCAAAAGGTCTATATGGTAATACACCAAGTGTTGCTGTAGGTAAAAATTCAATTGCAAATGGTGGTACTGCGATTGCTATTGGTACTAGTGCGACAGTAAACGAAGCTGGTACTTCATTTTCACAAGGTATTGCCATTGGTGGTGGTGCATTACCGGGGCAAGGGGCTACCGTTGTAGGTGATCAAGCTATTGCTATTGGTGGTAATACTAAAGCCCTTGGTCACTCCTCCATCGTTATTGGTGGTGACGATGCTGATAGAATGACGTCTACTAAAGCAGTTTATACTGATATTAATACAGGTAAAGCTACTGTCGCTACTGTTTCTGATGCTGTTAAAGCTTTAACAGGGTATGAAATTAAGTGGAGGGATTATAATAATGCTACAGCAGACCATATCGGTATCACAGTGGGTACTAAAGGGCAATCTGGTAATGCTGGTATTGCTATTGGTACGGGTGCTGACTCTAAAAATCGTATTGCTGGTGCTTTGACAGGTATTAACACAAGTGCTGCTGATAATGATTCTGTAACAAATGCAATCGCTATTGGTACAGGTGCGAAAGCAAACCGAGATAACTCTGTTGCATTAGGTGGCGGTTCTACTACAGATAAAGCAGGTACAAAGCAATCTAGCTATACATTACCAAATGGTATCACTGCAACATGGGCTGGTGGTGACAAAACTCTAGAAGGTGATATTGTTTCCTTCGGTGCGGCAGGTTATGAACGTCAATTGAAAAACGTAGCACCTGGTGAAGTAAGCTCTACCTCTACAGATGCTATCAATGGTTCTCAGTTGGCTGCCATCGTAAATCAAATTGCTTATAAATATGTATCTATTAAATCTACGGATGCGCCAAACCAAGACAATACTGGCGCTCAAGCAAATAACTCTATCGCTATTGGTCCAAATGCATCTACAGATAAAGCTGCAACAAGCTCTGTAGCTATTGGTGATGGTGCTAATACAACAGGTCGATCTACAGTTGCATTGGGGTTATCAGCACAAGCTACATCGGCAAATGCTACAGCGTTAGGTGCTAACTCCATTGCGGCCGAGGATGATACTGTGGCAGTTGGTCATGGTTCTAAGGCAACAGAGGGCAATGCCAGTGCTTTGGGGGCTGATGCGATAGCTTCCAATATTGAATCTACTGCAATTGGTCATGGTACTGCTGCATCTGGTGCATCCTCTACTGCATTGGGATCTAGGGCAAAGGCCGCTGGAACTGCAGGTGTTGGTATCGGTATGTTAGCCAATGCAACTAAAGATTATAGTATTGCTATTGGCGGAGAAAGCTCTTCCACTGCAGATAACAGTATTGCTATTGGTAGAAAAAGCTCAGTATCAGAGAATGATGGTATTGCTATCGGTACTAGATCTAACGCAAGTGCAGTTAAATCGATTGCTATTGGTGATGGTGCTAGTGCTACAACTGCTGATGGTGTTGCAATAGGTTCTAAGTCTGTTGCTAGTACTGCGGCAGGTGTAGCAGGTTATAATGCTAATACTGGTCGTACTGATACTTATGCTAACTTAACTGGTGCAACGTTAACATCTACATTGGGTGGCGTTGCTGTTGGTACAACAGGTCAAACTCGTCAAATTAACTATGTAGCTGCTGGTACGGCTGATACAGATGCAGTCAACGTAGCACAATTGAAGAGTGTAAACCTTGCTTTCACAGGCGACACTGGTTCTGGTGACGTAAACCTTGCTAACAGTAAATTAGCTGTAAATGGTGACGATACATATATTACAACTACAGCTAATGGTAAGAAAATTACAATTGCTGGTAAAAAACAAGATATTACTGTTACAAATGGTACAGCTGCAGCAACTCCAGGTATGGCAGATTCTGCTAACGTGGCTGATGCAATTAATAAGGCTATCGATCAAAATAAATACGGATGGAATCTTTCCGCTAATGGTGAAGCAACACCAGAAGCAATTGAAAAAGGTAACACTGTAGATTTCTCTGGCGACGACAATATTACGGTTGCTAGAAACAATAAAAATATTTCTGTATCCTTGAAGAAAAATCTTACTGGCTTGAACAGTGCATCTTTCAACAATGCTGCAGGCAATCCAACCGTTAAAATTGATGGCGATAAAGGTATCAATGCAGGCGACATGAAAGTTACTAACGTAGCTGATGGCGTAGATGATAAAGATGCTGTCAATGTATCTCAATTGAAGAAAACAGATGATAAAGCAGAAGCTAACAAAGCTGCTATTGCTCGTAAAATTTCCTTAGGTGGTAACACTGGCTCCACAAGGGAAAAATCCTTGAGCACTGGCGATGTAAAATTCAATGTTAAAGGCGCTAATGGTCTTACTACAGTAGCAGCTGGTGAAGATGTAACTGTTCAGCTTGATACAGACACTAAAAATAAAATCGATAACGCTGCTGACAAAGATTTGAGCAATTTGAATCCTGCAGGTGAGCAAAAGGTTAAAGATTTAGCTGCTTGGAAAGTAGTTGCTAACAGTGGTACTGCTGAAGATGTTAAAGGCGGCGACACAGTTAAATTCATCAATGGTGATAATATCGAAATTACACAAGCGGGTAAAGATTTCACAATCTCCACTAAAAAAGATGTAACATTCGATAGTGTAACTGCAAACCAAACAATTACAGCGCCTAAAGTAAAAGCTACAACTGGTGTTGAAACTCCTCAAGTTACTGGCTTGACTAATACAGATTGGGTTCCAGGTCAAACACAACCAGTATCTGGTCGTGCAGCAACTGAAGATCAATTGAAAAAAGTTGATGACCAAGTAGCAGCAAATAAAGGTAATATCGACAAAAATACAACAGCAATTGCTCGTAACATCTCTTTGGGTGGTAACACTGGTTCCACAGATAAAAAATCTTTGAGCACAGGCGATGTAAAATTCAATGTAAAAGGTGAAAATGGTCTTACTACTGTTGCTAATGGCGACGATGTAACTGTTAAACTTGATGATGCTACTAAAGATAAAATCAACAACGCTGCAAACCAAGATTTGAGCAACTTGACTCCAGCTGGTGAGCAACAAGTTAAAGATTTAGCAGCTTGGAATGTAGTAGCTAATAATGGCACTGCAGAAAAAGTACAAGGTGGCGATACAGTTAAGTTTATCAATGGCGATAACATTGAAATTACACAAAATGGTAAAGACTTCACTGTTGCTACTAAGAAAGATGTAACATTTGATACTGTAACTGCAAATGACACAATTACAGCTCCAAAAGTTAAGGCTACAAATGGTGTTGAAACTCCTCAAGTAACTGGTTTAACTAATACAACTTGGGTTCCAGGTCAAACACAACCAGTATCTGGTCGTGCGGCAACTGAAGATCAATTGAAAGCAGTTGATGATCAAGTAGCGGCAAATAAAGCTAATATCACTAAAAATGCTGGTGATATTGCGACAAATAAAGCAAATATTGCAGCAAACAAAGCTCAAATCGATAAAAACACAGAAG
>CADFKY010000060.1 GCA_902834965.1 Veillonellaceae bacterium | reverse complement strand
AAGAGTTTTCTTTTATTCCTGTTAAGTCTTATGACATGATGATGAAAGCTATCATTGATGTGTATAAACGAGAACAAGAGCATGTAGACGATGAATTAGATATTCAAATTATTTCTCCTATGCGTCGTGGTGAAGCAGGTAGTACATTAATTTCTCAATATGTACAGCAAGCTGTTAATCCACCGGATAGCTTAAAAGGGGAAGCTCGTGTAAATGGTATTACCTACCGTGTTGGCGATAAGGTTATTCAAATTCTTAACGACTATGAGTTAGAGGTCTTTAATGGTGAAATTGGTGTCATTTACGCCATTACACGAAGCGATATTTATATCCGATTTATCCATAAAGAGGTTCGTCTACCTATTGATGAAGCTCATATGATTATGCCTGCTTATGCGATTACAGTTCATAAGAGTCAAGGTAGCGAGTATGGTGTAGTTATCATTCCATTTGTACCACGTTATGGTGGTATGTTGCAGCGTAATTTGTTGTATACAGCTGTTACAAGAGCAAAACGGAAGGTTATCATTGTGGGTACTACAAGCGCTATAGAACGTGCTGTACGTACTGTAAATGCAGATGAACGATATACATTGTTTAAAGAAAGACTACAAGGGAGATGTGATTCGTAATGAGTCTTTGGGATTTCCTATTTCCACCTGTATGTCCTCATTGTGGTGCCTCTGTAGCAACACAAGGGGATTGGTGTGAAACTTGTTTTAATGATCTATTACATATTCGTCATGTACCACATAAATTTTTACATTATGTAGATGATGTATGTGTGCTAGCAGACTATCGTGGTGGTCTAAAGTCTATGATTTACGATGTAAAATTTAATGAAAAAAAGGAGCAGTCCAAGGGGGCTGCTCCTTTTTTAGCATCGTACAACTTTTACATGAAATATGATGAGTTTAATATTCTAAATGGCAATTGTAAAACTGTATATGATTATATAGTTCCCGTACCTTCAAGTGAGACTAAGAAGAAAAAGAGAGGCTATAATCAGGTTGATTTATTTTTTAAGAATTGGGCATACTCGTTAGAGAACATAGATAAACGATATTTTGTATGGCTAGATTGTATATATAAGTTTGAAACTTCTAGTGATATGTGGTCCTTAACACATAAAGAACGACATCAAAATATAGATAATGCTTTTGTAATCAACGCAGAGTATAAAGACACTGATTTTTCCACAAAGCGTATTTTAATTGTAGATGACATTTATACTACAGGAGCAACAATCGAAGCCGTAGCTAAGGTTCTTAGGTCATATAATCCTAGTAGACTCGATGCTTTAACACTAGCCAGCGGAAGTTTTTAAATATTTACAAAAAAAGCGTTCACCGAATGGTGAACGCTTAATCATTATATTAGCCTAGAACATCGATAAATGCTTTTACTACATCTGGATCAAAGAGAGAGCCGGATGCACTAAAGAGTTCTTCTTTTGCTTTAGCTTTTGTTTTTGCCCAAAATTCTGTAGAAGGATTAACTGTTGTATCATAATAATCTGCAACAGCAATGATTCTAGCTCCTAATGGGATATTAGCACCACGCAAATGTTTAGGGTAACCAGAGCCATCCCATTTTTCATGATGGTAACGAATATAAGGCAAGATTTGTTGGCAGCAAGGGTAGTTTTCGATCATATTCGCACCACTTGCAGCATGTTGCTTATACTTTGACATTTCTTGTTTATTAAGATATGGAGATTTTTGGATTAATGCATTAGGTACCATTAATAGTCCTACGTCATGAAGTAATGCTGCATGGCGAATTTGTTCAATTTCATTTAACGGTAAACCCATTTTAGCAGCAATACTAACTGCATAGTTTGAAACTTGGATAGAATGAGTGTACAGATGATAGCTTTTTATTTGTATCATCTGCAAGAGCTGAGCGCTAATGGCTTCTAAACTGTCCTTCTCCAGTTCGTACAACCCAGATGGTTGCATTAATGATAACATAAACATAATAAACCCCTTTAACTAACATGTAGAACATATGGTACAACCCCTCGTACTTATGTTCATATCGTACAACTTTAGGCCGTTCTTATTTAATAGTATACAAATTATACACCATAAATAATATTTTGTGTATGATACGTATGTTCTATTATACATGTTGTATTCATATTTGGCATACTAAAAATAATTGACATTTTAGGAATGTACTAAATATAGTACCTAGAAAAACTAATTTTATAAATATTAAAATAATATGAAGAATATTTTAGGTTTTCTATGACAATTTTCTATACATACCAAAAAAGGGGTTGCAAAATTTATTCTCATTTCAATGAGAACTGAACGATGCTATGTTCGGAAATATAATTTAATAGGTACGTCTTATTAATTTTAAGAATGTATATATAATTATAAATCTAGACATGTATACTGTTATTCTTTATAATACGTCTATACGGGTCTGTGGTTGAAAGTCGATGCCAGTCGCAGGCGAAACGATCCACATAAGCAACCCAAGGGGTTGTGAGCATGGTGCGGCTTAGGTGTAAGTCCTGCCGGTAAAACCGAGAGGGGTAGTAGTGGGGAGTCTCGGACTTATGAGCGAACCCTCCAGCAGGCGAGTGTGGGGGCAAAGACCAGGTCAGCCGTATGCGGGCACATGAGGCTTTTCTCATGTGCTTTTTTCTTTTTATACATCTGTATATTTAAAAATAGTGAAAATACCGATTCTTATGGGAAAGTTTTTATACATTGTTGTTATAAATATACAATCAGTGTATAAAAATAAAATATAAATATAGTGATTAATTGATATTCAGGATGATTCTATACAAAATTGTTGACATAATTATACTAAGTGGTATACTAGTGGAATAAAAATAGTTAGTTTAGTAAATGAGGATGATTCGATGTTAAATAGCAAGTTAAAAAAATTAATCATTGGTGGTTGTATGTTAGTAATGGCCGGTACTGTAATTGGCGGTTGTGGATCTTCTACACAAACAACTTCTAATAAACTCATTGTTGGTACTAATGCCACATTTGTACCATTTGAATTTAAAGATGAAAAAACTCAAGACTACACAGGATTTGATATTGATTTAATTCGTGCCATTGGTAAACGTATCAATAAAGATGTAGAGCTTAAGAATGTTGCTTTTGATGCTTTGATTCCAGCTTTAAATACACATGATATTGATGTTGCTGCATCTGGTATGACGATTACCAAAGCTAGAAGTGAAAAGGTATTATTCTCTTCTCCATATTATGAAAATGCCCTTGCTGTAGTATATAAAGATGGCGCAAATATCACATCTCTTGACGATCTTAAAGGCAAGAAAATTGCTGCTCAACTAGGTACTACTGGTGCAGATTTAGCCCATAAAATCGAAGGTACTACTGTAAAAGAGTTTGACCATAGTAATGAAGCTTTGTTAGAATTACAAAATGGTGGTGCTGATGCAACTGTTATTGATTTGCCAGTGGCTCAATTTTACAGTACTAAACATCCAGATCAACATATTAAATTTATGGCATATCCAAATACAAAAGAATATTTGGGCTTAGCAATTAATAAAGATAATAAAGATTTACAAGAACAAATCAATAAAGCAATTGCAGATATGAAGGCTGATGGTGAATTTAATACATTATATAAAAAATGGTTTAATGTAGATGCACCTGCTGATATGCCAGTAGTGGTAGAATTTAAATAATAGGAGAGATCATGAGTTTTAATTGGGGGTTAATTGCGGATAATTTACCGCTCTTATTACAAGGTGCACTTGTAACCGTTGAAATTACAGCTATGTCTGTTGGCTGTGGTTTCTTTATCGGTTTATTAGTAGCCTTAGCAAATTTATCTAAATTTACAGTAGTTAGACTATTAGCAAAATGTTATGTAGATATCATTCGTGGTACACCACTATTGGTACAAATCTTCTTGATTTATTTTGCTTTGCCAATGATTACAGGACAACGTATTGATCCGTTTATTGCTGCTGTTACCGCATGTAGTATTAACTCTGGTGCATATGTATCTGAAATCTTCCGTGCTGGTATTCAATCTATCGATAAAGGCCAAATGGAAGCAGGTCGATCTCTTGGTTTAACATGGGGTCAAACTATGCGTTATATTATCATGCCTCAAGCTTTCAAAGCAATTATCCCACCATTGGGTAATGAATTTATTGCTATGTTGAAAGACTCCTCATTGGTTTCTGTAATTGGTTTCGAAGAATTGACACGTCGTGGTCAATTAATCATTGCTAAAACCTATGCATCCTTTGAAATCTGGGGTACAGTTGCTGTTATTTACCTTATTATGACAGTAACAATTTCACAATTGGTTGGTTACCTTGAAAGGAAATATAGCATTAAATGATTAAATTAGAAAATGTACATAAATCCTTTGGTAAAAATGAAGTATTAAAGGGCATAGATTTACACATAGAAAAAGGTCAAGTTGTCGTTATTATTGGTCCATCTGGTTCTGGCAAAAGTACAGTATTGCGTACTATGAACTACTTAGAAGAGCCTACATCTGGTAAGGTAATTGTAGATGGTATGGATCTTTCTGATAAGTCTAAACTCAATGAAGTTCGTGCTGAAGTGGGGATGGTATTCCAAAACTTTAATCTTTTCCCACATATGACTGTAATGGAAAATTTAACATTAGCTCAAACTAAGGTTCGTAAAACTTCTAGTGATGAAGCTAAGAAAATCGGACAAGCTTTACTTGATCGCGTTGGGTTAGGGGATAAAGCTAATGCATATCCTGATTCCTTATCTGGTGGTCAAAAGCAACGTGTTGCCATTGCCCGTGCTCTAGCGATGAAACCAAAGGTTATGCTATTTGATGAACCTACATCTGCACTCGATCCAGAAATGGTTCGTGAGGTTCTAGATGTAATGAAGTCTCTTGCAGAAGAAGGGATGACGATGGTTATTGTTACTCATGAAATGGGCTTTGCTAAAGAAGTAGCTGACCGCGTATTATTCGTTGATGGTGGATTAATCTTAGAAGATGATACTCCTGAAAAGGTATTTGATGCTCCAACAAATGAGCGAACAAAATTGTTCTTGTCGAAAATTTTATAATAATATTTTCTAACATAAAAGGAAGTGAGTTCTGAAATTCAGAGTTTGCTTCCTTTTTTTGGTATTTTTAAAGATAACCAAATTTGTAGATATTTAATTTCTTAATATATGAATCGATTTATACCTATTAATATATTTGATGACTTGTTTTATTCGTATCTGTTCAACCCTTAGAAATAAGCTCTTCTGGGTCTTTCTTAATCTATAAAATGCGATTATTGCTATAAATATTTGTGATATGTAAATATTTTATACATATATATTTTGAAGTAATAATTTTTAATTCATATATTTTTATGATTATAAAATTATGTAATAATTTAATATGCTGTTCGGAAATATTTATAATATAGATGAATTGAGGTTTTGATGCGTTTCTTAGAGGGCGGATTATCAATAAGATATATTTGTATATTCATTAAAAGTGTTAATATTATTGTTTGATATTTTATACATGCTGTGTTATGATACAAGTGTAGTGCAAGACAGTAAGACAATATATATATTTTTAGGAGGATGTTACCATGTTAGGTAAAGTAAAATGGTTCAGCGCAGAAAAAGGTTATGGTTTTATTGAACGTGAAGACGGTAGCGATGTATTCGTACATTACTCTGCGATCCAAGACGAAGGTTTCAAATCTTTGACAGAAGGTCAAAATGTAGAGTTTGATATCGTTGATGGTAACCGTGGCCCTCAAGCTGCTAACGTTGTAAAAGCGTAATCACATACCAAAAAATACATAAAAGCAACATATAAAGAAACTCCGATATTACATGATATCGGAGTTTTTCGATTGTTACTGGAAATAATATTTATAATTCTGCAAAAAATATAAAAATTCTTTTGAAAAAAAGAGGAGTTTTATACCTTAATGTAGAAATACTAAATATAACACGAGAGATAAGTAAAAAATTACTACACACTCGTATCTCGTGGATGATTTTTAGAAAGGGTGTTGACTTATGAAAGTAGCAATCAGAGGTAAAAACATTGAAGTGACAGATGCTCTAAGAGCATACATCGAAAAAAGATTGAGCAAATTAACTCGTTACTTCGATGATGAGTTAGATGCACAAGCGGTTTTATCCGTTGTAAAAGATAAATCTAC
>CADFKY010000059.1 GCA_902834965.1 Veillonellaceae bacterium | reverse complement strand
CACGACCTGTATCTACTTCTACCTTTTTAGCAGATACAGTAGAACCAATAATATTTGTATCTCGTTTTGCTTTAAGCTGCGCTAATTGAGCCGCTTTAATCTTAGTAGGTACATAACTTTCTTGATGGGTATCCCCATTTTGACGAGCCATATGACCACTCGCATTAATGTCGAGAAGGCCAGCACCAGTTAAGCTAATGCCAGCACCAACACTCCATCCAGAGCTTTTATAGGTATTATTAACATCTACAGTATTCTTGCCAGCCTCAAGATTAATATCACTAGCGCTATCTAATACTAGTTTTTTAGCCTCTACTGTTTCACCTGTTAAGCCAATACCAGTTTTCTGAGCATCACGAGCTTTGATATGTACATTACCATCACTAACAAGACTGCCACCTTGATATGTGTTTGTATCTACTACTTGCCCTTGTTTTCTAGAAGTGCTACCAATGCTTACAGATAAGTTAATAGCATCATCAATATTTTTAGCGCCTCGTTTAGCTTTACCGTCTACTTTATCAACTTTACCTGTTACGGCATCGCGTATTTTTTCTCCATGTAAAGCTGCATCTACTGCTTCATATCCATCTTGCAATTGTTTACGCGCTTCATTTAGTTCAAGTACGGCTAACCGTTTGTCATCACGGCCACCAGCTTGTTTTATTGTACGAGTAGTATTTGTAAGTGTATTTGCTATTGCACCACCTAAGGATACGGTAAGACCAGTTTTTTTGTAGCGTTCATCATGTGTCATGTGATTATGGTCTACGTTACCATCTAATGTAACAGCAGAGCCGTCTAACACTGCACCTTCTTTAGCAACAATATCTGCACTTGTAAGATGAACTGTATCATTAGCCTTAATATTTACAGCCCCTTTCGTACTAGCAATTGTATTTCGCATAGTAGCCTCTTCATGGTTTGCTTCATCAATATTGTGTTTTTCTTTACCAATAGAGAAACCTATACCGGCACCACCAAGCACTCCAGATTTTTTATGACGATAAACACTGGAACCATCTGTAACAGCTTTATCTGCGCCCAATTCTACCTTACCACCAGCGGTAACAGATACGGCATTCTCGCCCAAAATTTGAGCAGACTGACCTGTTACATCTTGTGCACTTGTAATAGTTATATCTTTACCACTTACTGTAGAACCTGTTACAGCTGTACTTGTTACGTCATCAGCGGCATTTGTACTTTCACGTTTGACTAAACTTTTCTTTTTATCTAGATACACATGATTAACTGTGCTATTAGCCTTCGCGGTATTTAATGCAACCGTATTACCAGATACTTTCACTGTATCTGCCGCTAACACTTGACTACCTTCCAGTTGTACTGCATTAGAGGCTAGAACAGAAACATTCTTGCCTTCAATACTACTACCAACAGATGATTGTGCTTTTACAAGATCATGAGACTGAGTCGTTTGCGAGTGTCCGCCACCAGATTTACCTTTATCGAAACGATGTTCTTCAAGCTCATGTGTAGCATTCATTGCTTTAATCGTTACATTGCGACCTGCCGTCACAGTTGTATTCACATCAGAGGATATAATACCTGCTTCCATAGATACATCACGTCCTGCTACTACTGTTGTTTGACCAGCACCACCAATATGGCCTTGATCTACACCAGTAATCGTTTCACGACGGTTGTTGCTACTGTTCCATTCAACTTTGCTATTACCGGCCTCATACTGCACGCCTTTATTAATTACATCGCGACCCGCGCTAACCTTTGTGGAACCAGCTGCATTAGTTTGTGTAATGGTACCACCTTCGTTAATGATGTCTTTCTTAGCATACACAGAGACTCTATCATTGCCCATAATGGTACCTTGTGTATTACGAACTTCATCATTTGCTGTAACCGTAGCCGTATTACCTTTAATAAGACCATTATTATTTTGAATAGTGGTACCAGTAAGAGTCACATCTTTATCCGCCACAATACTACCGCTATTATGCATAGTATCAACAGAAAGGTTAATGGATTGAGCTTGTAAATTGGCACCACCTTCTACTCGTTTTGTAGTTGGTGCTAAATATAAAGTCGGTACTAGCACAGTTTCAGTTTTGCCATTTGGTAATACAACAGACTTACTAACTAGAAGCACTACATCCTCTTTAAGATTTTTTTGCTCAGCCTCGGTTAAACCTCGTCCTAATACAATAGATTGAGATTTAGTTACACTAATCCCTGCATCCATCAATTGGCGATATTGTTCTTCTGCAGAAAGACCAGATTGCAGTCTACTTTTACCGGTTTGACGCATAATCTCTTGCATAACGAGTTGCTGCTCATAGTAGCCATCGCCCAATCGTTTTTGTATATTCATAGGGTCTAATTTAAGACGAGATAATACGTAATCAGAGGATAAGAAGTTGCGGCGATTTGTAAAGTTAGGATCTGTTTCAATTACATAGGATGTATTAGGATTCGTCGATAACTGACTCATACTATTTAATAGAGATGCATCTACAGTGACATCACTTTTGCTATTTTCTACATGACCACCATATACGGCAACAGGTACATCTTTAGGGTTCACCTTAGTATTCTTATACTTCGCTTCACGAATATTGGTAGTATCCCACCCTTTTTTATGATGACGGCTATAACTTGTAGCTGTGCCCTCTTCAGTAATATATTCATTCCCTTTAGGATTACTTTGCTCATAATGACCTACAGTACCAGTAATATCGCCAGCAGCACTAATTTGACTAGCTTCATTCACCATATGATCTACATCCACATGTAAATTACCGCCAGAAATAATTCGTCCAGGATTAGATGTATCTACTACATCTTCCTCACGTGTACGATCATATTCATATTTAGTCCAACTATCATGATGTTTACCATTTATGGAAAGTTGTAGATTCTCAGAAGAGTGTACAACTACTTTATCTTTTGGAATTTCATCATCATGTCCATAAATTCGTTCCTCAGACAATTGATAACGCTTAATACTACCGGATGGAGCTACTTCGTTTTTGACATGCTCTTTCCCCTCTACAGCTACACGCTTAAGGGTAATACCACTATTTTTATTATCTACAGATTTCGCAAGTAAAGCTCCACCTTGACCAAACTCAATGGTAGATGCAGTATTTACTACAGAATCCATTTTACCGGATACTGTACCTTTCTCATCCATCGTTTTACCAAGCTGTAATTTACCTTCTGCTTTGATTACACTACCATCTGTATTAACAATAGATTTTGTTGCTATAGACAAATCTTTTTGGGCAATCATAACAGGTGCTTCTTTAGTCGTAGCATTACCAGTTTGTATTACAGAGTCAGTAGTAATCTTTGCTGTATCTACATAAAGTTTACCCTTATTCATCTGCTCTAGACTTTTGGTTGTAATATTGGCATCTGTAGCAGCAATCGTACCTGTATTTTGCAACTTACCAGTACTATCTATGGTTAGTTTGTTTTGTGCAGATAATACGCCTTGGTTATTAACACCAAATCCGTCATTGGTACCCACTAAGTACATACTATTAGCATACATACCACCAATAGCAGCTACATCAAGGCCGACTTGACTCGATTCACCAGTTTTGTGAGTATTCGTAACTTTACCAGTAGCATCTACGGATATATCATTCTTCCCGGTTACAACTTGAGCATCTTGGGCCCAAACTTTACCATTGAGCTTTACAGCCTCAGCAAGCATATCTGTACGTGCTGTTTTAGAGGCATTAAGACCTTTTTCACCAACTGTAATAGCACCTTTTTGTACATTATAGCCTGTAACAATACCATTATTAATTATTGGATTACCCGTTGTGAGTGTAGCACTACTTGCATTAATAAATGTGCCATTATTAACAGAAATACCATTAGGGTTGGCAACGATAACATGTGCCTTATCCCCAGCTACTTCAAGAGCACCATTCATGGATGTAGAGCTTGTGCCAGTTACTTCATTTAAAATCGTATTGGCTGTAGGGCCTACTAAATTAGGATTTCCCATGATATATCCTGCGAGCTCTGTATTCACAGGGCGATTCGCATTGTTTAAAATAAGACCCTTTTCGTCTACATTGAATGCATTATATTGGTTATGTGATAACCCTTTATCATTAGGTGTATTAATATTAACGACAGTCATGCCATTTCTAGCTTCTTCTATTTTGGGTCCTAATTTACCTTGATCAGGTACAACAGGATTAGCAAGGGCCATAGGAATCCATGGTGCAGAGTTAGTCGCTAACAATGCAGCAAAGATAGCTACTGCTGTATGCTTTCTTATATTCATATTACTCTCCTTTGCTAGTACATACCATTCACCATGTAATGGTATAGCTGCACTAGATTACAACACTTAAAACTGATAACTACCTCTAAAGGCCCACACACGCGTATCTGTATCAAATCCTTCTGGTTTCTTAATAGGGGTTCCCAGTGATACATCGTAATTTACAGCATCACCAACTGTTCCGCGAACCCCGACTACGCCACCAACCAAGGTATTACCTACTTGCATTTCTGTAGATGGGCCCCATACATGGCCAATATCTACACCTACATAAGGGGTGACTTGTTGTTTTCTAAATGGTAATGCCCATTCATTTTGTACGTAATAGCCAGAATCCCCTCTTAAGGTTTCTTCTCCACTAAAGCCTCGTACAGAATAACGACCACCAATACTAAATTGTTCGGTACCAAATAAGCGTTGATCTGTAAACTGGCTTCTAAAACGCATCGTATACGTACCTTGCTTATGGCCCATACGAACACCAGTTTGAACTTGGCCTTCTAAGCCTGCCATTTTATATAGTGTAGTAGGATTATCTGATAAGCCTTCCCAACTCCGTACCTGAGCACCTAATCCATTAATACCTTGTCGATAGAATAGATAAACATCGGATACAGTATTCCCACTATATTGACGATGAGATAAACCCACTTCAACAGCGGTTGTATGTTGCTCTTGTACACCAAGCTCTACATCATCTAAATAATTATGACGCTCCTTATGAATGACTTTAGCTACAGCCGAAGTCTTAGAGCGACTTGTTCTATTTAATACTTGCTCTACTGCAAATTCTGTACCTTGTGTAGTGCCAGAGGAACGAAACGCATTTGGCATGAATACTAATTGATTATAGCTATATTTGTACGTTGAAATACGATACGTACGATTTCCGTCAGGAACGGAATAGCTAACTGCATATTGTTTTGATCCATGTCCATCATCATGATGACTGATGTCTTTTGTAAAGCTAGTGCTTAGTACATCATTTAATCCTGCCAATTGACTGAACGATAAAAATACAGCCCCTTGATACGTCCCTGTTGATTTATTTCCAGAATTATCTAGCATCAAAGCTCCATGTACAAAACCTTTTTGCTCAACGGTAAGCTTAACAATAGAATGTAGCGGTTTCGTACCTGGCTCTATGGTCATCTTAATATCTTGACCTGGTACATTACGCATTTGGTCAATCCCTTGCTCAAGAGCTTGACGTCGTAATACGTAACCCGGTCTTACAGGAAAAGCACTTCTCCAATTAGTGCGAGCTTTAGGATTTGTAAGAACAATATTCTCTACATAACCAGGCATAATCTCAAAAGTGAGTGTACCAGATTGTAAATCTTGATTTGGCACAACTACTTGACTAGTAATGTACCCATCAGATAAAAGTTGCTCTTGTAATTCCTTTTGTAAAAACTGAATACCCTCAGTTCCAATACGATTATGGTTATATACCTGCAATCGATTTTTATATTTTTGTAACACTGGTTCTGAAGAAGTCACCACAATATGCTCTATTGCAAAAGATGTACTTTCCTTAGGTAATGACTTCATTGGCACTTTATCTAAACCTGTATAGCCAGATTCTGAACGCGGCAAAGCGGCCCCAGTCATTGGTGCTTCTGCACGTTGGCGTAATGAAGCATCGGCTCGGGCTGCTTCTTGTTGTATAAATGGGTTTGATACTTCTGCCGCAAAACTAGGCATAGTACCGAATGTGGTCAGCAAGCCAACACAACCTGCTGCAATACATACAACTCTCATTAATTCCTCTCCTTTCTTTATAAGGTAAATTATATATTAAATTATATTTTTCTTGCAATAAAATATTAAATATTTTAATATTTTATTTATATTTTAGATATTATAATGTTGTTAGAAAATAACCATGTGCAAGCCGTATTAAAGCAAGACTTAAT
>CADFKY010000058.1 GCA_902834965.1 Veillonellaceae bacterium | reverse complement strand
TTCTTGAGAAAAAACAATTCTTGATCAAACGTTCCCACTGGATCTTCGGTGGTGACGGCTGGGCATACGATATCGGCTTCGGCGGTGTTGACCATGTATTAGCTTCTGGCGAAGACATCAACATCTTCGTATTCGATACTGAAGTATACTCCAACACTGGTGGTCAAGCTTCCAAATCCACTAATATCGCAGCAGTTGCTCAATTCGCAGCTTCTGGTAAACGTACTAAGAAAAAAGACCTTGGCATGATGGCTATGTCTTATGGTTATGTATACGTAGCACAAGTAGCTATGGGTGCAGATAAAAACCAATTGATGAAAGCTGTTACAGAAGCTGAAGCATATCCAGGTCCTTCCTTGATCATCGCTTACAGCCCATGTATCAACCATGGTATCAAAGCTGGTATGGGTAAAGCTCAAGAAGAACAACGTAAAGCAGTTGCAGCTGGTTACTGGGATCTTTACAGATACAACCCTCAACTTAAAGAAGAAGGTAAAAATCCATTCTCCTTGGATTCCAAAGAACCAACTGAAAACTTCCAAGACTTCCTTAAAGGTGAAGTTCGTTACGCTTCCTTGGCTAAAGCAGCTCCAGATGTTGCAGAAGAATTGTTCGCTAAAACTGAACAAGACGCTAAAGATCGTCGCTTAAGCTATGTTCGCTTACAAAAAGGTTTCGAAGACGTAAAATAATTCGTTATTTAACGACTAAGAACTGATAAGAGGCACCCTCTCGAGGGTGCCTCTTTTGTATATAAAATTATATCTTCCATATGTTTGAGTCTATCTTACATTAATAGGGGCACGTCATGAATCTGTTATTCCTATGTTACTAATGCTTTTACCATAGGTAATATATTAGGAATTTGATATAATATTAGATAGTTATGCAGTTATACGTAAGTATATTGCATTGTTACATTGATAGATAACTAGGTAATTTTAATCGTAATATAGAGGTGCTTATGGCTAAGGATAACCAACAGATCACAACAGATGATATGCAACAAACAATATATAAAGAGTTAGGCTATAAATCCTATCCATTTCCATTTACAACACCTGCGTATTTAGAAGCGTATGGTACACTTGTAGGTCTTAATACTCCGCCTGCAAAGACAGCTCGTGTCCTTGAATTAGGTGCTACCTATGGTGGAAATATTATTTCTCAAGCTGTACATAATCCAGAAGCGACCTTTGTAGGTATAGAGCTTTCTCAAGATCAAGTAGAGAAGGGAAACAAAATTATTAGTGAGGCTAAGTTGGATAATGTATCTCTAATTCAAGGGGATATTATGAACTTTGATGAGACCTTAGGAACCTTTGATTACATTATCGCTCATGGTTTTTACTCTTGGATTAGCGATGAGATGAAGGCTAAATTGCTCGATATTATATCCAATCATTTGGCTGATAATGGAATTGCCTATGTGTCATATAATACATATCCTGGCTGGCATACGATGGAAGAGGTGCGTCAGCTCATGCTATTTGCTAATCGTGGACATGATGAATTAACGCACAAGGAAAAGGTGTTGCGCGGTAAAACTGTGGGCAGCTTAGTAGGTTCTCAAATTCTTAATTATGACAACCTTAAGGAACGTAATAGTAAATTCTTAGGCGCTTTGCGTTCTGTTATGCAAAAGGATGATTATTATGTAGGTCATGACCATTTAGAGCCTCATAATGATCCATGTTACTTCTATCAATTCAATGATCATTTGAAAGCTCACAATCTTACATATGTATGTGACGCAGATTTGACATTGTCCATGGTTCGTACCTATGATGAAAGCATCGCCGATAAACTTGAAAAATTGGCTCCTAATAGCCAAGCAGATCAAGAACAATATTTAGACTTTATGCTTGATACAACATTCCGTAAGTCTATTATTTGTAAAGCAGATGCTGCAAAGAATATTAGCTATGATGTAGCTAATCCAGATAAGGTGAATACAGTACCCGTACGTACCATTGTGAATAGTTTTGTATTCCAAATCCTCTTTGATGAAGAAGCATTAGAAATGTTTGAAAATGACCTTGTACGAGATACATTCAAAGCGCTTATTAAAGATGGTGGCACTTTCAATATGATTGAAGCTCTTGCCATTTTAAAAGCCGCTCACGATGCTGCTAATGCCTCTGAAGAGGATTTAGAACCAGCTGTATGCAGCTTATATAAAGCTATTGTTGAACATATGGTACGCGGTGGTATTCGCTTCTACAAAACATTCCCTGATAAACAGGAATATATGGAAGGCTTATCCTATGTACCAGCACGTTTTACAAACTTTGTGAAAGCTATTGCTGACGGTGGTAGTGAATATATTTATGGCGCAAACATGTTCAATGATGCTATTGGTGATATTTCCGAAGAGGATTTATTATTCATGGAATTGTTGAATAAACCTAAAGCTAAATCTACATTGATCAAGAAGATTAAGGATTCTCTCTTTAGCGCTGATAAGGCCCAAACTGGTAAGCATCAAAATGCTATGGCGGAAGCCTTCTATAATGAATTAACCAAGCGTATGGAGCAATTAGGCTTTATTAGAAGTAAGAAAACTGATGGTCTTTCTTAATCTATCGCTAGAATTCTAAGAACATATTTTAGGGTTCATATAACTTTCAGAATAAACATAAAACCCATTACACTTATAACATTTATGTGTATTAAGTAGTAATGGGTTTTTATTTTATATAATTTAATTTAATCTTTTTTAATAATTATTACATTTAGTTATTTAATATTGCTGAATAAGTATAGTAAATCGATAAAATTAATGAGAAATAAATGAACCATATATGAAAAGTATGGTATACTATGTATGGGTATTTTTGTGAACATCATCCTGTGTGTTGTGGATGATATTATATATTGTATTAGTTACAATGTTGTTTTTATTGTATTATTTGTAAAAGGAGTCTTTTATGGCATCTAAGAAGGCCGTTCTAGTATATATACTAGAAATCCTGAAAAGTGAAACGGATGCTAATCATACTTTATCTCAAGAAGAGATTCGCAGTATATTAGCCGAGCGGTACGAGGTATCCGTCGATCGGAAGACCTTAGGCCGTCATTTAAATGATTTATATGAATCTGGTGATTTTGGTATTCAATGTGAAGAGTCTGCCGTAGGAGCAGATGGCACGATTCGCCGTACTGATTTCTATATGATTCATACCTTTGAAGATTCAGAATTGAGATTATTAATTGATGGTATTTTGGCTTCTCGCCATATTACCGCATCTCAACGTAAGGATTTGATTAGTCGTGTTGCTAAATTGGGGAGCTCGCATTTCAAGCCTCATGGTATTGATATTGAAAGTGCTACGGGTTACCTTCATAGAAGTCAGGACTTATTCCTTAACATTGATCTCATAGAAGAAGCAATACAAAAGGGGAGAAAAATTTCCTTGGCTTATTGCCAACCTGACGTGGATAAACGTTTACATATTAATCTTGGTCCAGATAACAAGGAGCGGAAGTATGTATTCAATCCATTCCAACTAGTTATGAATCGGGGACATTATTACCTAGTTGGGAATCACGAAAATTATGATGACATGTCTACATTACGTGTCGATCGAATTGCACACATTACGGTGCTTAGTGAACGTAGAAAACCTTTACGGGAGATAAAGGGCTATCATCAGCAACGCACCTTTAATGTGTCACAATATGTAAAAGAGCATATCTACATGTTCGGCGGTGAGTCCGTTACTGTAAGCTTTAAGGCGAAGCGTTCCATTGTAAATCAAATTTTAGACTGGTTTGATGGCAATGTGGAATTCACCAGCGTTACATCTGATGACGTTGTATGCCGTGTACGTGTAAATCATGATGCCTTTAAGTATTGGGCACTTCAATACATGCAAAGTGTGAAAGTACTTTCACCAGCATCCCTCGTAGCAGAAGTAAAAGAAGCTATTAAGGAAGGCCTAGAACAATACTCATAATAAAAGAGCTAGTTGATCGGTGAATCAACTAGCTCTATTTTTATATATGTAATTTTCAAATGGACGATTTCTAATTTATAGAACGTGCATTTTTTCTGCTTCTCGGTAATCCTTAAGGACTGGACGAGGCGGTAATTTGCCCATGATACTCACTACGTAGATTGCGATGGAAGAGAAGATGAAGCCTGGCACGATTTCGTAAAGGCCGAGGAATCCAAATTGTTTCCAAATGAGCACTGTTAAACCACCTACGACGATACCGGCGATACAGCCATGACGTGTCATACGTTTCCAGAATAAGGAGAACAAGATGGCTGGACCAAAGGCGGCACCAAAGCCTGCCCATGCATAGGCAACCATTGTTAAGATGTAGCTATCAGGATCCATCGCCATATAGATGGCAATCAATGCTACGATAAGTACTACGATACGACTTACGAGTACTAATTCCTTATCACTTGCTTTAGGATGAATGATATTGGCATAGAAGTCATTAGAAATAGCAGAAGCTGTTACTAATAACTGTGCAGATGCGGTACTCATGATAGCCGCGAGTACTGCAGACCAGATGAGACCTGCTACAAATGGTGTAAAGAGACGTTCTGTCATGATGAGGAATACAGTTTCCGCATCAGTGCCTACTAATACATCAGGCAACATATATACGTGACCAATGAGGCCAACTGCAATGGCTGCCATAAGGGATAAGATAACCCAAACCATGGCTATATTTGTAGATTTCTTAAGCTCTTTTGCATCAGAGATAGCCATGAATCTTACGAGGATATGAGGTTGACCAAAGTAGCCAAGACCCCAACCAAGAGAAGAAATTAAGCCGATAGCCCATGTGAACCAGTCGGATGGATCACCAAATAGGCTAAGTCCTTGCGGGAACTCATGTTGAATGAGCTGGAATGTTTCAATAGGGCCACCCATAAACATGGCAGCCGTAATTGGTACTGCTAAGATAGCAAAGAACATCAATGCTCCTTGAATACAGTCTGTCCAAGATACAGCGAGGAAGCCACCGAGGAATGTATAGAATACGACGATGCCTGCTGTAATAAAGAGGGATACTGTGTAATCAAGACCAAAGATGGTATTGAACAACTTGCCACCTGCTACAAAGCCTGATGATGTATATATCAAGAAGAAAATCAAGATAAATAAGGCGGAAATGACAGCTACCGAATGGGATTGGTCGTGGAAACGATTCTTCAAGTAATCCGGTAAGGTTAAACTGTCGCTGGCAACCTCTGTATGGTTACGCAAGCGTCTAGAAACGAATTTCCAGTTCGCCCATGTACCCAATGTGAGGCCTACGGCAATCCATACACCAGAAATCCCCGTAGTATATGCTAGGCCCGGCACACCCATGAGCATCCAACCACTCATATCTGATGCTTCCGCACTAAGTGCTGTAATCCATGGTCCTAGTTGTCGGCCACCGAGGATGTAATCACCAATGCTATTAGATTTCCTGTAATAGTAGACCCCGATATACATCATGAGTCCTAGGTATAAGGCAAAGGCGATCATAATCATTAAGTTGTCTTGTGTCATGCCTATATAAGACCTCCTTAGGTTGTAGTTCTATTCTATAGTATTATAAATAATTCCTATTGTACCATATATTAGCGCTTTAGAGTGTAAAAATTTCGTGATATTACGTAGTTTCTATACAAATTTTGAAGATTGGTTTTCTACATATGCATTAGACGTTGGACTAATAAATCGTTTATACTAATAAGCCCAATGGCATATGAAATATGTTAAAATATAAGAATGGAAAAACGATATTTCGTGTTTTGTATACGAAATTTCGTCATTGATAGTCGTAATTATGGTCTTGTATGTATATTTCTGGAACGTGAAAGGAGGTACCTATGGAACAACAGCCAGCTTCAAAACAAGCTATTGCATCACAGTCGGTCGAGATGAAGCAACAAGCTATGATGAAACAACAGGCATTACGGATGTTGGAAACCTACTTTGGGTATACCTCCTTTAGACCGGCTCAAGAGGCGCCCGTTGCATCCTTGTTACGTAACGAAGATGTAATTGGCATCATGCCGACGGGGGCTGGCAAGTCTATCTGTTTCCAAATTCCTGCTCTTTGCAAGCCGGGCCTTACTATCGTGTTTTCGCCGCTCATTTCTCTTATGAAAGACCAAGTAGATGGTCTATTAGTGCAGAACATTCCGGCGGCACTCATTAATAGTACCCTTACCCAAGCGGAGTTTAATAAGACTATGTATGAAGTACGCAGTGGTAA
>CADFKY010000057.1 GCA_902834965.1 Veillonellaceae bacterium | reverse complement strand
TGGTATTGAGTACAGATACGCTTATTTATGGTGGTCTTGTAGACTCTCGTAAACACAATATTCCACTTACTACATTGGAAAGCCGTTTAAAACGTATTGAATCCTTAAAAGCTCGTAATAAAAACGTGCGTATTTATGGTTTTGGTACTGTAATGCGTTCTCCACGTGCTAGTGGTGGCGGCACTGAACCAGCTTATTATGCGGAATACGGTCCTACTATCTTCCAAATTGCAGCATTGCAAGATAAATTAGACTCTGGCTCCTTAACACAAGAGGAAACTCAAAAATTGATGAGCTTACAAGCCTCTGTTCCTGTAGAATATTTACAAGACTGGTTTGACCGCCGTCAAAAAAATATGAAAATCAACAAAGAGTTGATCGACGAAACTCGTAGCGGTGTATTCGATTACTTTGCATTGGGCCATGATGATACATCTCAATTGTCCCAATCTGCATTAGAAGGTCGTTACTTAAGTAAATACTCTAAGGATATTCCTGCTGAGAAATATGGTAGCTTCCCTGGTGCCGACCAACTTGGGCTCTTGTTGATGGCTCGTTCTCGTACAGATGAAAGTACAGAAAAACCTACATTCTCTGTAATTTACCCACTCGGTGGTGGCGGTAAAACATTACCAGGTTACGAAGACCAAACGATTGATAAAACAATTGCTCAACACGTTGAGGCCGTAGGTGGCACTATGGTGACACAAGGTAAACCAACTGTGTTGTTAGCAGTAAATACACCACTTACTACAAGCACTGGTGAATCTGAAAGCTTCGAGAACTTCCCGATGATTTCTAATTCTACAAATGCTTTCGTAGATCGAATTCAACAAGCTGTTGATTCTGGTGTAAACGTAAGCGTTGCTGATATTGCTTATAACAATGGTGCGGACAATACATTAGTATCTGCTATGTACAAACGTGATATGTTATACAAAATCGGTGCGTACAATGGTTGGAATACCGCAAGTAATACGGTAGGCTACGCCATTGCGCAAGGGGTATTGCTCAAAACTATGAGCCCAGAAGGTCACCGCAAAATGTTGACTCAACAATATTTGGATAACTGGGCGTACCAAGCAAATATCCGCAAAGATATTTACCGTATGCAAGACTCTATTCGCACAGATAATGTACGTTATTCTGGCGAGTTAAATGAACGTCTTGAAAGCTACTTAGGCGAACGAATTCAAGATTTCGCTGAAAAATATCTCAAAATCGATCCTCGTACAGTAAAAGCTACATTCCCTTGGGGTCGCCTATTCGAAACAGATATCACTGTTTACGACAAACCAGTGGTACCTCTTGAAAAAGAATTGCGCTTGAAACGTGAAGCAGAAGCGAAAGCTAAAGCTGAGGCAGAAGCTAAGGCTAAGGCTGAGGAAGCAGCTAAAGCGAATGGTCAAGCTGCGCCAGCACAACCTGCTCAACCAGCGAAGAAAACAGCTGCTCAAACTACAGCATCTGTAATTCCAGTAGTAAAACAACCAGCTACAACATCTCAAGGCCCACGCCTTGTGCCAACACCAGCAGTTGTACCTGGTCAATAATGAATAGGGAATGGCTATGAAAAAAGCATTTTTACCGGAAATTACATATATGCGTGGCCTCTGTATGCTCGGTGTTATCGGTATTCATGTAGGTTCTTACGCATTACAAAATCCTTTTGTAAATTTAGAACTCATTAGCGTCTTAGAAATTCTATCGCGCTTTGGGGTACCAGCATTTTTCTTCCTCTCTGCATTTGGATTGTTCTACCATACATCAGTAGAGGGACCATTCTCATATAAGGAATTTATGCACCGCCGTATTCAGGTGGTGCTATTTCCATATATTACGTGGTCCATATTTTATTTGCTCTACACGGGACTAACGGCGCACAATCTAGGTAATTTACATCCTGGACCATTGGTTGTAAATCTATTATTTGGTACGTCTATGTATCATTTATACTTTATGGTTATCCTCTTATGGTTCTACGTGATGATGCCGTTATGGCGAGCTATGGTGAAAGTCATCTTAAAACGTCCTGTATTCTGGATGGTATTACTATTTATCATCCAAGTTGGCATCGATTATGTATCATCTTACATGCTTGGCCGTTGGGTAACAGAACATCTTAGTAATAACCCTGTATTGAAATATCTTTTTGACATGAGACTTAACTATTGGGTTATCCATTATGTGTGGATATTCCTGTTGGGGGCTGTATGTGCTGAGCGCTATGAAACGGTATGCGAATACATGTGGCGCTATCGCTACTTATTAGGTGTTAGTGCGGTAGGCTCTATTTTGTTGATGCTCGGATCCTACTACTATGTCATGGACGTATGGCATTATACAGTGCTTGAAGCAATTTATACAGTTCATCAAATGAGCCCAATGGGTGTCCTCTATACGGGACTGGGAACACTATTTAGCCTGTTCCTATTCCAAACCTTACCAATGAATGCGACTATGGAATCCACTTGGTCAGAAATAGGGGATAAGTCTTACGGTATTTATTTAGCACATCCATTCTGGTTGTTAATCATCTCTGGCGTGATGGCTAAATATAATCTTTTATATACCGTAGTTAATGTGCTAGCTATGTATGTGATGGCGCTAGGCCTGTCCTATTTGACTGCCGTGACATTGAACCATGTACCTAAACCATTACGTAAATTTATATTGGGACATTAATAATATACATCCGCTAGGATATAGTTTTTAGCTATGGCATCCTAGCGGATTTTTGTATATCCAAGTTATATCTTTCACAAAGTAAAGTGTGAAAATTTGAAAGTAATTGTGATATAATAAGTCCATGATGATTACTACTTGATAGAGTAACGATATAGAAAAAGAGGTGCTCCTATGCAAGAATTAACATATTTTAATGGCGAGTTTGTTGAACCAGGTGCCAAAGTTATCAGTATTGATGACCGTGGTTATTTGTTTGGTGACTCTGTATACGAAGTGGTACGTGTCGTAAAAGGCCGTTGCTTCGCATTGTCTTACCATCAAGATCGCTTGTATCGCTCTATGCGTGAAATGGATATTCCCGTAAAAATGACCCCAGATGATTTAACAGAATTGCACGAAATTTTAATCGAGCAAAGTGAAATCAAAGAGGGCTATATTTATTTGCAAATCTCTCGTGGTGTAGCGCCACGCCATCATGCATACGATCGTTCCAAACTAGAACCACAAATGCTTATGTCTATCCGTAATTTGGATATGGATGCAGTTAATAAATTGGGTGAAGGTGTAAAAGCGATTGCATTACCTGATGAGCGTTGGGACCATGTAGATGTTAAGACTACTAACTTGATTCCAAATATTTTGGCTCAAACTAAAGCGGAAAAGAAATTTGCTTATACTGCCATGTTATTCCGCGATGGCATTTGTACAGAAGGTGCAACATCCAATGTGTTTGCTGTCAAAGATGGTATCTTGTATACGCACCCAGCAGATAATCATATCTTAAAAGGTATTACGCGCCAAATGATTTTGACTCGCGTAGCACCATCTCTAGGTATTACTCTCATCGAAAAAGAATTTGACCGCGCCTTTGTAGATGATGCGGACGAATTATTCTTTACCGATACAATTGGTGGTGTCATCCCAATTACTAAGCTAGACAGAAATCCAGTATCTGGTGGTAAACCAGGTGCTATTACACTTCGTCTACGCGAAGCACTAGAAAAATTGATGGAAGAAGGTTTGCCTTAATAGGTAATCTACTTTCATTACATGGTAAACTTTTACCTTAAGAAAGGACATTATTTTGATTCAATTACAACACATTAGTAAAGTCTATGAAGGCGCTACTCGTGTGGAAGCATTAAAAGATATTAGCCTTGATGTTAAAGAAGGTGAAATCTTTGGCATTATCGGTCAATCAGGGGCCGGTAAATCCACATTGATTCGATGCATCAACATGCTCGAAGCTCCTACATCTGGCTCTGTTATCGTCAATGGTACAGATTTAACAACACTTAGCAAATCCGATTTGCGCAAAGCACGCAAAGATATTGGTATGATTTTCCAACATTTTAACCTTTTGTCCTCTCGTACAGTGTATGACAATGTGGCATTTCCGTTGGAATTACAAGGCTTGAGCAAATCCGAAATCAAGGAACGTATTACGCCAATCCTTGATATCGTAGGCCTTACTGAGCGTATGAATAACTATCCATCTCAATTGTCTGGTGGTCAAAAACAACGTGTTGGTATCGCTCGTGCCTTAGCGTCTAATCCAAAGGTTCTTCTTTGTGATGAAGCTACATCTGCTCTGGATCCGCAAACAACAGAATCCATTTTGAAATTGTTGAAAGATATCAACGAAAAAATGGGCCTTACTATTGTACTCATCACACATGAGATGCATGTTATCCGTGAAATCTGTGATCGCGTAGCGGTTATTGAAGGCGGTGTCATTCTCGAAGAAGGCTCCACTGTTGAAGTATTTACACATCCACGAGAAAATACTACAAAAGAATTTATTAGTTCTGTAGTCAGTGAAAACTTGCCACCAGAAGCTTTGGAGCACTTGGAATTGCACGACCAATGGGTTGGTGGTACAGCTCCATTAGTGCGCCTTAAATTTACAGGCCAAGCTACGGATGAACCTGTAGTAGCAGGCCTTGTACGCCGCTTTAACCTCGATGTAAGCATCCTTTTCGGTGGTATTGATTACATCCAAAATACATGCGTTGGTCGCCTCATTGTTATCTTGAATGGTGATCCTGAAAATGCACAAGAGGGCTTAGACTACATCAAAACATTACCAATTGAAAGCGAGGTGATCGGTTATGTCAGAGCAAATAATTAACCTTCTCATAACTGGTACCCTTGATACATTGCAAATGACCATTATCTCTACGATTATGGCTATGTTGCTTGGTATTCCTCTCGGTGTTGTTTTGGTAGTCACATCTAAGGGCCATATTTTAGAAAATGTAGCGCTTAATAAAGTATTAGGTGCCATCGTCAATGCAACGCGTTCCGTACCATTCATCATCTTGATGGTAGCTATCATTCCATTTACGCGTATGGTAGTAGGTACATCTATTGGTACAACAGCTGCTTGCGTACCGTTAACAATTGCGGCGATTCCATTCTTAGCGCGTCTTGTAGAAACATCTATTAAAGATATTAACTTTGGCGTAATTGAAGCGGCCCAATCCATGGGTGCAAGTCCACTCCAAATCATTTGGAAAGTATTATTACCTGAAGCATTGCCTACGATTATCGATAACGTAACGGTTCTTATCGTTAACCTCATCAGTTACTCTGCAATGGCTGGTGCTATCGGTGGCGGTGGCCTTGGTGATATTGCTATCCGCTATGGTTACCAACGTTTCCAAGCTGATATTATGATTGCTACCATTATTATCTTGGTTATTTTGGTACAATTAGTCCAAATGATTGGCGATGCTTGGTCTAAAGCGATGAATAAGAAGTAGGAGGATCCTATGAGTATCAATGAGAAGTTGAGAAGTGAACAAAACGATGAGCTATTCACCGCTATATTAACGCTTGAAAATACTGAGGAGTGCTATGCATTCTTTGAAGATATCTGTACGATTAATGAATTGAAAGCTTTGTCTCAACGCTTACAAGTAGCAAAAATGCTACGTGCCGGTGATAGCTACGAAAAAATTGTAGAAGAAACAGGTGCGAGCACGGCTACTATTAGTCGTGTCAAACGATGCTTAGTCTATGGTGCTGATGGATACACATTAGCTTTAGATCGTCTAGGTGCAAAATAAAATAAACTAGCATGACAACGGTGGCCTTTTGGCGACCGTTGATGTGCTATCTACAGGAGGTTTATATGGAGTGGCTTATTGAGGTAACAGGTTTACCATTTGATATCCTAATTCTCGTTTTGCTCGCTGTAGCAGGTGCTTTTGCCGGCTTTGTAGACTCCATTGTGGGTGGTGGGGGACTAATTTCTGTTCCTGCTATGCTATTAACCAACCTTCCGCCGAGTATGGCCTTAGGCAGTAATAAGCTGTCTAGTATATTCGGAGCTGGCAGTGCGTCCATTACATTCTTAAGAAATCATATGGTTGATTTTTCTCTAGTTCGTAAATTACTACCTTTTACATTTATAGGATCCATGCTTGGTACCTTGGCCGTCGTATCATTGCCACCCTTGTATGTAAAGCCTATTATTATCGTCCTACTCGTGTGTGTCACACTTTTTGTGGTATTTAAAAAGGATTGGGGCGAAATAAACCGTACCT
>CADFKY010000056.1 GCA_902834965.1 Veillonellaceae bacterium | reverse complement strand
CAACAAGAGGTTGTTGACGCTCAAATTATAAAGCGTTTACTTTAGCTGCAAGATTGGATTTTTTGCGAGCTGCAGTGTTTTTATGAAGTACACCTTTGGAGGCTGCTTTATCAATTACGCTAGTAGCATGAACAAGTGCTTGTTTTGCTTCTTCTACTGCGCCTGCTTGAACAGCTTCAACGGTTTTACGAGCTGCTGTACGGATTTGAGATTTTACAGCGGCGTTTTTCGCACGACGTTCAGCATCCGTTTTTACGCTTCTAATACTGGATTTAATGTTTGGCAATTGAGTCACCTCCTTAAAAATCGTTTCTTATACCTGAATGATTATATCATACTAGATATTGTGACGCAAGAACTTATTATAGGAAAATATAGTTTATTCCTTAATAATAAAGCTTCTTTTTATATATTACATTAGAAATTATTTACTAAGTTTCTCTAAAAACGATGTTCCAATGCCCCATTGTTTTAAACCAAAGTTTTCTAAAACTGTTTCACCTATATCTGCAAAACTTTTTCTATCGCCGAGGTCTATAGGCCCATTCATTCGTGGACTATATCCAAGAATAGGTACTAATTCACGGGTATGATCCGTTCCCTTCCAGGTTGGATCATTACCATGGTCCGCAGTAATAAGCAATAAATCGTCATCATTAAGCATTGGTATTAGCCCACCAAGTTGGTAGTCAAAGTCTTCAATAGCTCGTTTATAGCCTTCTACATTTCTGCGATGACCGTAAAGGCTATCAAATTCAACAAGATTAACCATCATAAGACCGTAATCAAATGTAGCCCCTAATAGATATGGAACCATATTCATACCATGGGCATTAGATTTTGTAGGATAGCTTTCATCCCAACCAACATGGGCATAAATATCTCCAATTTTACCGACTGCTACAGTTGGAATATCCGCATCTTGTAACTCTTGTTGTACCATTTTTTTCTCTGGCATGCGACTATAGTCATGACGGTTAGATGTGCGTACAAAACTACCAAGTTCACCTACAAATGGACGTGCGATAATACGGCCTACATAGTAGTCTCCAACGCAAACCTTATCACGGGTAATTTGGCATATACGATATAGCTCATCTAAAGGAATCACATCCTCATGAGCTGCAATTTGAAATACCGAATCTGCTGACGTATATACGATGGGCTTACCTGTTTTAATATGTTCGGCCCCTAGTCGTTCAATAATTTCTGTACCAGATGCAACTTCATTACCTAAATAACCATAGCCCGTTTCCTTTGTGAAAGCATCCATTAATTCTTTTGGAAAACCTTCGTAAAAGGTTGGGAATGGAACGGTAACAGGATGCCCCATCATTTCCCAATGGCCACTCGTTGTATCTTTACCAGTGCTGAGCTCCGCCATACGACCAAAAGCACCGTTAATACTTTCACCGGTATCTGCAATATCAGCAATGCGACCTAAACCGATAGATTTTAAATTAGGACAATGGATTTGACCTGCTGTTGATTCAATATGCCCTAATGTATTAGAACCTTCATCACCAAACTTCGCAGCATCAGCAGCGTGACCAATACCTACGGAATCCATAACTAATAGGATAATTCGTTTAAACATATATCCTCCTATTACGTACTATTATTT
The DNA here is from genome assembly GCA_902834965.1 of Veillonellaceae bacterium. The sequence goes on along the minus strand of CADFKY010000056.1, from coordinate 4,683 downwards.
GAGGTACGGCATTGCAAGCATAAGCGCTGCCAAAGATTTGCTATCCTTAATTTGCTCAGCCTTAATAGCCTCTAATAATTCAGGTAAAGTAAAATACTCAAGCTCAACGTATTCATCTGGATCCCAATTAGTTTCGCCCATAGTAAGATCTTTTGCTAAATATAAATGTAGCACTTCATTACAGAAACCTGGGCTTGTCGCAATTGTACCCAACGGAATCCATTGGTTCGCACGATACCCTGTTTCCTCTGCTAACTCACGTTTAGCACAGTTTAGAGGCTCTTCATTAGGATCAAGTTTACCTGCAGGAATTTCAAGCAAAGGCTGTTGCAAAGCATAACGGAATTGGCGTTCCATTACAATCTTATTATCTTCGGTAACAACCACAATAGCTGTAGCACCAGGATGATGAACAACCTCACGCCATGCTTCATTACCATTTACATCAGCTATATCATAAGTAACTTTAATTAGTTTACCATCAAATTTCATTTCGCTAGACTTTTGTATCTCTTTGCTAATTGCCATAATAGCCTCCTTAATGTTTATAACTATTATGATACCACACAGAGAAATAAATATATATAATTCATAACTTAATATAATTATAACTAAATATAATTATAAAAAGCCGCCCAACATAGGTTGAGCGGCTTTCATCATTCTATTTAGAATTGTATGTAGTTTACATTGTGCCAGTGCTACCGATACCACCTGTACGTACGCCTGTAGCATCGTCATCGTTAGTGATAAGGTATTTAGAAAAAATACCTTGGGCAACGCGTTCACCTTTTTCAAGGGAAACTGTTTCTTTACCATAATTGAGTAGAGCGATCATGATATGACCTTCATTTTCCTCATTATTATAGTAATCACTGTCGATAATGCCTGTGCTATTTACAAGTGCTAGATGGCGTTTAATGGCCATGCTAGAACGAATGTGAATGGCAAGATATTCATCGTATGCCATGAAAGCTTTAATACCTGTTGGCACTAATACTACTTGACCTGGTTCTAATGTAACAGCTTCAGCGCATTCAATATCGTAGCCTGCGCTTTCTGTTGTTTTACGTGTTGGTAAATTGATATCTTGTTCTTCAAAAGCAGAAACTACTTCAAAGCCACGAATATCCATGTAACACCTCTTATTTTAAACAATCTTTACGAGACAAGTTTACACGGCCTTGTTTATCGATCTCGATAACTTTTACCATGATTTCATCCCCTACACTTACTACGTCTTCTACATTTTCAACGCGTTCTTTCGCAAGTTTGGAAATGTGTACAAGACCTTCTTTACCTGGTAATACTTCTACGAAAGCACCGAATGCCATCAAACGAGTTACTTTACCAAGGTATACTTCGCCTACTTCAACTTCTTTAGTAAGGTTTTCAATGATTTGTTTTGCTTTAGCAGCACCGTCTTGATCTACAGAAGCGATGAATACTGTGCCATCATCTTCGATGTCGATTTTTGCACCTGTTTCGTCAATGATACCACGAATTACTTTACCGCCAGAACCAATTACATCACGAATCTTATCTGGATCAATTTTCATTGTAATAATACGTGGAGCGTATTGAGACATTTGTTGACGTGGTTCAGCAATTGTATCAAGCATGATACCCATGATATGCATACGGCCTTTATGAGCTTGTTCTAATGCTTCATGAAGGATTTCACGGGATAAGCCGGAAATTTTGATATCCATTTGAATTGCTGTTACACCTTTTGCTGTACCAGCCACTTTAAAGTCCATATCACCAAGAGCATCTTCCATACCTTGAATATCTGTTAAGATTGTGTAGTGTTCGCCTTGAGTTACAAGACCCATAGCGATACCAGCTACAGGAGCTTTAATAGGTACACCAGCATCCATCAAGGATAATGTGGAACCACATACAGATGCCATGGAGCTAGAACCATTGGATTCCAATACTTCAGATACTAAGCGCAATGCATATGGGAATTCTTCTTCACTAGGAATTACAGGCACCAATGCACGTTCAGCCAACGCACCATGACCAATTTCACGGCGACCAGGACCACGGGAGGAACGAGTTTCACCTACGGAGAAAGATGGGAAATTATAGTGGTGAATGTAACGTTTTTCTGTTTCTAAACCAATGCCATCAATTGTTTGAGTTTCAGACAATGGTGCTACAGTAGCAACGTTCAATACTTGAGTTTGACCACGTGTAAATAAGCCAGAACCATGTGTACGAGGTAATACACCTGTACGGCAAGAGATAGGACGTACTTCATCAAGTTTACGACCATCTGGACGGATTTTTTCAACTGTAATCATATGACGAACGATTTCTTTTGTCATTGCGTCAAATGCTTTATTTACATCAGCTAAGTTATCTGGATAGATTTCTTCAAAGTGAGCTAATACATCTGCACGTACTTCGCTTTCTTGTGCATCACGTTGTTGTTTATCTGCACAACGAACTGCTGCATCAAGTTTATCATGACCATAGGCACGAACTGCATCAGCGATTTCAGCAGGCACGTCTTTACTTTCAAATACGCGTTTTTCCTTGCCTACTTTAGCTTTCATGTCTTCTTGGAAAGCTACGATTTTTTTGATTTCTTCATGAGCTGCCATGATGACTTCAAGAATAGTTTCTTCTGGAACCTCTTGAGCACCACCTTCAACCATGAGGATAGCATCTTTTGTACCAGCTACAACGATATTAAGGTCTGTTGCTTCCAATTGTTCTTTTGTTGGATTAACAACAAATTCACCATTGATACGGCCCATGCGAACACCTGCAATAGGACCATTCCAAGGAATATCAGAAATAGATAATGCAGCGGAAGCGCCAATCATACCACAGATTGCAGGATCACAATCTTGATCAACGGACATAACAGTTGCCACTACATGTACTTCATTGCGTACACCTTTATCAAATAATGGACGAATAGGACGGTCAATCAAACGGCTATTCAAAATCGCAGATTCAGGTGGACGTGCTTCACGTTTAATAAAGCCACCTGGTAAACGACCAACAGCATACATTTTTTCTTCATAGTCTACTGTAAGTGGGAAGAAATCGATATCCTTCGCCTCTTTAGAACCTGTAGCGGTAACGAGTACACGAGTATCGCCATAACCAACCATTACGGCACCGCCAGCTTGTTTTGCAAGTTCCCCAGTCTCGATCGTAAGCGTACGACCAGCTAGGTCCATTTGGAATTGTTCCATTCCTATTCCTCCTAAAAATCTTCTTATATGTATACCTTCTTATTATATATCATCAAGAAAAAATAAGCTAATTATTATAGCAATTAGCACAATAAAAAGGACAGAGTTGCCGCTCTGTCCTTTTTTCGTGTTGCCACAATAGATTATCGGCATTCGTTTCCCTTTGCCTATCGTTATTATAACATAGAGAAATCAAATAAAAAAAGCCGTCCTATAGGACGGCTAGTTTTATTATTTACGAAGACCAAGACGTTCGATAAGGGAACGGTAACGTTCGATATCTTTACGACGAAGGTAGTCAAGCATGTTACGGCGTTGACCAACCAATTTCAACAAACCACGACGGGAATGATGGTCTTTTTTGTGTTCTTTCAAGTGTTCAGTTAAGTATGGGATGCGGCTTGTCAAAATCGCAACTTGTACTTCTGGAGAACCAGTGTCACCTTCATGAGTAGCGTATTCTTTAATTACTGCTAATTTAGCTTCTGTAGTTAACATTAATGTTACCTCCTAAAAAATAAATAATCCCGATAAGCTTAAGTAACCGTTGGAGATTCGAATACTTCGCTTACGATATGTCTTACGACCTTATTTAGTATACAGTATGTTCCGTAACTTGTAAAGATATGTCATAAATAAAAGAGGGCCACAGCCCTCTTCTATTATTTTGCACCAAGCATCATACGGTCACTTAATGCACCTTCACCAGCTACTTCAAATTTTTGTAATAAATCAGCAACTGTTAATTTTTTCTTTTCTTCCCCTTTTACATCATAAATAATGCGACCAGCATCCATCATGATGAGGCGATTACCAAAGCGCAATGCATCACGCATATTATGAGTAATCATAAGAGTTGTCAAATTATGTTCTGACACGAGTTTATCTGTTAATTGCAAAACATTTTCTGCAGTCTTAGGGTCAAGAGCCGCTGTATGTTCGTCTAGCAATAAAAGGTCAGGACGGAGCATAGTAGCCATCAATAATGTAATAGATTGGCGTTGACCACCAGATAATAAGCCCATACGAGCAGACAAACGGTCTTCAAGGCCTAAACCTAATAATGCAAGGCGTTCTTTAAAGAATGCTTGTTCACTATCTTTGAAAGCCCATTTAAGACCTAAGTTTTTACCACGGCGCATAGCAAGAATCAAGTTTTCCTCAATTTGCATATTACCTGCCGTACCAACCATAGGGTCTTGGAATACACGGCCAATGTATTTAGCACGTTTGTATTCTGGCATTTTTGTAACATCAATATCATTAATAGTAATGGAGCCTTCATCAACTGGGAATACACCAGCGATGGAGTTTAGCAACGTACTTTTACCAGCACCATTACCACCGATTACAGTACAGAAATCGCCTTCTTCTAAACGAAGATCAATACCTTGAAGAGCAGTTTTTTCATTGATTGTGCCCTTAAAGAAGGTTTTTACCATATTTTTTACTTCTAACATAGTGTCCT
>CADFKY010000055.1 GCA_902834965.1 Veillonellaceae bacterium | reverse complement strand
TTAATTCATCTTTAGGGATAAATCGTAAAGATGATCCATTGATACAGTAGCGAAGTGAACCATTAGGACCATCTTCAAATACATGGCCTAAATGGGCATTACCAATACGGCTGCGTACTTCGATACGATTCATGCCATGAGAGTCATCTTGATAGTATTTAATGACATCCTTTGCGATTGGCTTTGTGAAGCTAGGCCAACCACAGTGAGACTCAAATTTATGGGCGGACACGAATAGGGGTTCTCCTGTAGTGATATCTACATACAGCCCTGGTTTGAATTCATCGGTTAGGTCATGACTGAACGGTGCATCCGTAGCAGAGTTCTGTGTAACTTCGAACTCTTGAGGAGATAAAGCCTTGAGATCTTCCTCAGAAGGCTTATTATAGGCGTTGTCATCGATAAGTGGCTCATCAGATAGGCCTAATGGAATGTGACAGTAACCAGTAGGGTTTTTATCTAAGTAATCTTGATGATATTCCTCTGCAGAATAGTAGTTAGATAGAGGTAATACTTCAATAGCAAATGGTTTACCTTCGAAGGATTGAGCACGAGCTAAGGTGCTTTCAATAATTGATTGGTCGGCTTTATCTATATAGTAAATACCGGTTCGATATTGAATACCTACGTCGCCACCTTGTTTATTAACGCTGAATGGATCGATGGCGCGTAAGAAGTATTGAATTAAGTGATCTAAGGAGAGTACATCTGCATCGTATGTAACCTTTAGCGCTTCCACGTGACCACTATCATGACAGACATCTTCATAACTTGGATTTTCCGTAGGACCATTGGCATAGCCTACTTCAGTGGAAATCACGCCAGAGATTTTTCTGATATACCCTTGAAGGCCCCAGAAACAACCGCCCCCTAAATATATTGTGTGTTCGTTCATTTAATCACCCCAAACTTCATGAGCTATTTCTTTAACTAATGCAAGTTTAGCCCATTGTTGCTCTTCGGTCAATTGGTTGCCGATTTCACAAGATGCGAAGCCACATTGAGGGGATAGGCAAAGTCTTTCAAGAGGAATATATTTTGTAGCTTCTTTGATACGTTCTTTGATAACTTCTTTATCCTCTAATTCTGGGCGTTTAGATGTAATAAGACCTAATACGACCTTTTTATTAGGAGACACTTCACGCAATGGTTCAAAGCCACCAGAGCGGTCATCATCAAATTCTAGATAGTATGCATCTACATTTTCTTTTGCGAATAGAATTGGTGCAACTGGTTCATAACCACCACTAGCAGCCCAAGTAGAGTTGTAATTACCACGGCATACATGGGTTGTGAACGCCAAGTCATGAGGTCGCCCTTCGAGTGCCAAGTTGTTTAAGCGTAGGTACTTAGCTGTTTCGCCTTCAATAGTAACGTTTTTATCTTTTTGGCGACCAGTCCAGTAAGCGTGGTCACAGCACATACCCCAAGTGCAATCATCAAATTGGATGTTGCGGCAACCTGCTTCATAGAGGTCTTTAATTACTTGACGGTATGCAGCAGCAATGTCTTGAATTAATTCTTCTAAATCAGGGTAGAAGGAGCGTGTTGTAATACCATTATCCTCGCGGAATAATTCAGCTAAGAATTGGGATGGAGCAGGAATTGTTTGACGAGCTGTAGTATGTTCATCTTCAAATTGTTTTACAAATTTGAAATGTTCTACAAATGGATGGTTAGTACCTGTAATTTTACCAGTAAGGGCGAGGGAGCCTGGCGCTGTTTCTTGACCAACGAATTTGTAACCGTGTTCAAGTTCAATTTCTTTTACTCCATTGAATCCCCACATGAAATCTAAGTGCCAGTATGCACGGCGGAATTCACCATCAGTAATAACAGGAAGACCTGCAGCTTTTTGTTTTTGAATGAGGTCTGTAATAAGACGATCTTCAACAGCTGTTAGCTCTTCTCTTGTAATATTTCCTTTTGTAAAAGCTTCACGAGCTTCTTTTAATTCTGCTGGGCGTAGGAAAGAACCTACGATATCAAAATGAAATGGTGCTAATTGTTTGGACATATATAATCCTCCTTATATAAACGGTAAAACCGATAGATTCGATAGGTTTATTATAACTAAGGATGAGCATATATAAAAATATCAATATATTAATGTTGTATATAGCTTTAAGTTATATCAGAGAGTTATTTTTGCGCTTCAGTTATATCGAGATGTAAAAGTAATATAGTATCAACTCAGTTGTGGCATATCTTATTCTATCTTATGCTTTTCTTTGGTTTAGTTGTTAGCAGTTAGATTTCCTACATATATTAAAAAGCACTCTCTAAATGAACTGCACCCAAAAAATTGGACACAATTTTCCGAGGTACAGTTCAAAATCAAGAGTGCTTTTATTTAAAGTTACACTATTATGTAGAGCAGTTGAAATATAATCAAGAATCCTACAATATTATTCTTTTGTTTCAGGTAGTTTAATATGTCTACCGTAGTTGCCTACATACTGTTCTAAGGCTTGAATATACTCTTGTCCTAAACGACTGCGATGCATTTTGTTATTGGTAATGTAACCGATATGCATTAAACCTTCTTCAGCAAGAGGAACAGAGATAATATTCTCTCCGTTTACTTCTTCATCGATAACACCACTAGATACGGTATATCCATCTAGACCAAGCAATAAACTAAAGAGGGATGCTCTGTCGCGTACACGAATATGTTTTGGTCGTACAACGGTACTAAAAATTTCTTCAGAGAAATAGAAAGAGTTGTGATCGCCTTGTTCAAAGGAGATATATGGATATTCCTCCAATTCGTCCATAGATACAACCTTTTTATTAGCTAGTGGATGGTTTTTGCCTATGAAGATATGTGGGTGTGCAGTAAATAACTCTGTAAATGTTAATTCATTAGTGTGAATTAATTTCTCTAGTACAGGTCTATTAAAATCATTATAGAAGAGTAAACCAATTTCACTCTTCATATGAGCTACGTCATCGATGATTTCATAGGTTTGAGTTTCTCGTAAGGATACATCATATTGTTCGATGCCTGCGCCTTTTAAAAGCTCTACAAAGGCGTTAACCGCAAAGGAGTAATGTTGCGTAGAAACAGAGAATTGTTTTTTACCACCGCTTTGGCTTTTATATTGCTCTTCCAATAAAGCGGCTTGCTCTAGTACTTGGCGTGCATAGCCGAGGAAACGTTCCCCTTCTTTAGAAACAGTAATCCCTTTATTGGTACGGTCGAAAATGGTAATGCCCATTTCCTTTTCCAATTCCTTAATAGCCTTTGTTAGACTTGGTTGAGACACGAAGAGTCTCTTAGCAGCTTCACTAATACTGCCTATATTTGCAATTGTTGTGACATACTTTAATTGTTGTAAGGTCATAATGGCCTCCTTTTATATATTACACTACCTATACTACTCGATTATAAGTATTTAAGCAATGTTATATATATGTTACAATGTACTAATAGAATAAAGGAGGACCTATGCTTAAACAAGTCATCGTAGTAGAAGGAAAATCTGATATACAACGTATTGCACAAGCCGTAGAAGCAGACTGTATTGCTACAGAGGGTTTTACACTTCGTAAAGGTGTTATTGATATGATTCGTGTAGCTTATGAAAAGCGAGGTATTATCATATTAACCGATCCTGATACAGCAGGGGAGAGAATTCGTCGTGTATTAACAAAAAAATTCCCTAATGCACAGCATGCTTTTGTCCCTCGTGATGAAGCGTTTGCAAATGATGATATTGGCATAGAACAAGCATCTCCAGAATCCATTAGAAAGGCTTTATCCACATTACATGTAGAATCCTTGGAATCATCTAACGAATTTTCTATGGTAGATCTAGTTCGTCATGGGTTATCAGGTATGCCTGATAGTGCTGCTCGCCGTGCGGTTATTGGGGCTAAGTTAGGCATTGGTTATGGCAATGGGAAACAGTTTTTATACCGTTTAAATCACTATGGTATAAGTCGAGATGCTTTTGAAGAGGCTGTAAATAGTTAAAATAGGAGTTAAGATGTTAGAATCAGTAATTGCAAGCCCTGAAGTAGTACATTATATATGTAAACGCTTCGATATTAAAATGAGTAAGAAATTAGGGCAGAACTTTCTTATTAAACGCGGCATTGTTGATGAAATAGTACATGCTGCAGAATTGACACCCGGTGAACCTGTACTAGAAGTAGGTCCTGGCATCGGTACATTGACACAGGGGTTAGCACAAAGTGGGGCAGATGTAACGGCCATTGAACTCGACAGACGTTTATTAGAGGTCTTAGACACTACTTTGGCCTCCTATGATAATGTGCGCATTATTCATGGCGATGTGTTGAAACTTGATGTACCATCTATCATGAATCATAAACCATTTAAGGTAGTTGCCAATTTACCGTACTATATTACAACACCTATTATTATGTCTTTACTGGAAAGTAAATTACCAATTGAGCGCCTCGTTGTAATGGTGCAAAAGGAAGTTGCCTTGAGAATGGTAGCTAAGCCAGGTACAAAGGATTATGGTGCATTATCTGTGGCGGTACAATATTATACTGAACCGGATATTGTGCTTGATGTACCACCTAAATCCTTCTTGCCAGCTCCAGCGGTAACGAGTTCTGTCATTCGCTGCGTATTACGAGATAAACCACCTGTTGATGTGATTGATGAGAAATTATTCTTCCGAGTAGTGAAAGCTGGTTTTGCGCAACGACGTAAAACATTTGCTAATACGATGAAGACAACGGGATTATCAAAAGATAGAATCGAAGAGCTATTAGCAAAAGCCAATATCGATGGGCAACGAAGAGGGGAGACTTTTACCCTTCAAGAGTTTGCTGATGTAGCCAATGCATGGGCGGCTTTAATTAAATAGAATAATGTAAAAAGAGCTTATTAGATTGATAACATATCATTCTAATAAGCTCTTTTCATAAAAAAAGGACCCGAATGGGTCCTTTTTTTTAGTAAAGAATGCCAGCCATTGTTGTAATTAGGAAAGCATTAGCAAAGTCGATTAAGAATGCACCTACCAAGGAAACTACAAGCCATGCACGAGGGGATGGACCATGTTTACTTGCTAAGGATAACATATTAACCAATGCATTTGGTGTAGCACCTAAGCCGAAGCCGATGGCACCAGAACCAAGCATAACTGCATCGTAGTTGCGACCAAATAGGAAGTAGATAAGGTATGCAAATACACAGATAAGTACCATTTGTGCAACTAAGATTGTAATAAGTGGTAAAGCAAGATCGATTAATTGAACTAGTTTCAAGCTATTGATAGCCATAGTTACGAATAGAGATAATGCTACATTGGATACTGCATCAAGAGCTGCATCGTTGATTTTGTAAGCTTTAGTGAAGTCACCGAAGTTACGGATTACAGCTGCACAAATCATTGCACCGATATATGCAGGTAGTGGAGTTAAGATAGACAAACCAGCACTTACGATAGTACCGATACCTAAAGCAAGGCCAATCCACATACAGATTGTTAAAAGGTCTTGGGAATTGAATTGTTTGCCACCACTTTCAACGTGATCTTCGATCATGTCGATGCCTTCATCTTCCATTAACTCAGGATTTTCATAAGGTGTTTTAACTTTGTGCATTTTGATAATGCGTTCACCTACAGGAGCACCGAGAATTGTACCAGCTACCATGCCGAATGTTGCGGCTGCAACCGCTGCGGATGCTGTACCAGGGATACCAAGCAATTGTTCGTAATATGGGCCGAAGGCGCCAGCAGTACCAAGACCACCAATCATGGATACGGAACCAGCCATAATACCGATGATTGGTTCAATACCTAAAGCTTTAGCAATCATAATACCTGCTGTATTTTGTACAACAATCCATACTGCACAAGCTAGGAAGAAGAAGATAATGAAGATACCGCCCTTTTTGAGGACTTTTAAAGATGCCATCAAACCGATGGTAGTAAAGAAGGCAAGCATTAAGAATGTTTGTAGGGAACCTTCAAAAGTAATGTTCAAAATCTTGTAGTAAGAAAGAATAGCAGTTAAAAATGCAAATGGCAAAGCCCCTACAGCTGGTGCAGGCATACACATACGTTGTAAGAACTTGGAATGCTTGTTAATCCAAGTACCAATGAATAACGTGATTACAGCGAGGCCTACAGTTTGAATCATGGACAGTTTCAAGGTCCATACATCGTTGACTAACGCTAAGTCAATAAGTGGCATAAAATCACTCCTTTAAAATAAAAAATAAAACTTATATTTTATGGTATCATGAATGGTCGAAAAAAACTATAGAATATATAAGGCATAATAATTATATATTATTTATTTTCAACACTCACAACAACAGTAAAACCAT
>CADFKY010000054.1 GCA_902834965.1 Veillonellaceae bacterium | reverse complement strand
TGATGCAGTACAAGCCATTCTAGAAGGAGGTAGCCATGTTAAATAACATTACTATAGGGCAATACTTCCCAGGAAACTCCTTCTTGCATCGCATGGATCCTCGTGCAAAGATTATTGCTACTACAATATTTGTGGTAGCCATCTTCCTAGCGAACTCTCCTCTTGCGTATGGCTTGGTAGGGGCATTTACAATCTTTGCTATGCTTTTATCACGATTGCCATTACGCTTGATGTGGTCTGCTATTAAACCACTTTGGATTATCATCGTATTTACCATGGGCATTCATATCTTTACAACACCAGGTAATACAATCTTCCAATGGTGGATCATCAATATTACAGATCAAGGCTTGGCTATGGGTCTACAAATGGCAGCGCGATTAATCTTTTTAATCTTGTTCTCGTCCTTATTGACCTATACGACATCACCAATTCGTTTGACCGATGGTATTGAACATTTGCTTAATCCATTCCGTTGTATTGGTGTGCCAGCTCACGAATTAGCAATGATGATGACTATTGCATTGCGCTTTATTCCAACTTTACTAGATGAGACAGATCGTATTATGAAAGCTCAATCTGCTCGTGGTGCAGATTTTGTAACAGGCTCCATCATTCAACGTGCTAAAAACATGGTGCCTCTCTTAGTACCATTATTTATTAGTGCTTTCAGACGCGCTGATGAATTAGCGATTGCTATGGAGGCTCGCTGTTATAGAGGCGGTGTGAATCGTACGCGTATGAAAGAACTACAAGTTACCTATGTAGATTATATCGGTGTAGGAGCTGTCATTCTAGTTACCATTGTACTCATCGTTTTATGGTGGCTTGATCTATGAGAAATATACGTATCATAGTCGCTTATGATGGCACTGACTTAGCAGGCTATCAAAAGCAACCTGACGATAAGGGCTTAACCGTACAAGGCTGTTTAGAATACGGATTGTCAAAGATTTGTAATGAACCAATTCAAATCTACGGTGCTTCTAGAACCGATGCAGGGGTACATGCGAAGTTTCAAGTATGTACGTTCCAAACATCTGGATCTATACCGGCAGAAAATATTCCTCGCGCTATGATTGCACATATCCCAAAGGATATAGTTGTTCTTGAGGCGGTGGAAATTCCCCTCGATTGGAAGCCGCGATGGAATATATATGGTAAAGAGTATGTATATACCATCCATAATCAACTCATTGCCAATCCACTGACAAAGCGATACCAGTGGCACGTTAAGAAGCCTCTTAATATTGAGCTTATGCAAGCGGCCGGTAATGAACTATTAGGCACGCATGACTTTACAACCTTAAAGGGTACGAATTCAACACCTGCAGATCCAGTAAAAACAATCATGGGAATTCATGTAGAGGCAGATGGTCCTCATGTTACCATTTCTGTTATAGGTGATGGCTTCTTATATCACATGGTTCGCAATATTGCAGGATTGCTCGTCGATGTAGGACTGGGAAGACGCAAGGTGGAGGATATTAAGGGCTATTTAGCAGCTAAAGATCGCCGTGTAATAGGTAAAACGGCACCAGCTCAAGGATTGTGTCTAGAGGAAATCTTTTTTACCGAAGAACGGCAGCAAGAGGTATTACAGAATAAATATTCTATATAATTTTGTATAGACTACATTCTCCTATAATTTATTTAAAACGATAACTATTAATACTAAAAGGATACTACATAGCATGTAGTATCCTTTTTTCTTATAATTTTTAGTTATAATGCCTTAATTTATACCTATTATTATGTGAAATGATACATTGTAAACCCAAAATATACATGATACAATGACGATATAGACAGGTTCGTACTATAAAACATTAACATAGTAAGGTAGACTCTTGTCAGCAGTGTAATTTTTATCCTAAGGAGGGTGAATCTCTTGCAAAAACGTAAAGATTTTATCTGGAAAATGGGCGGCCAACAAGGTGAAGGTATCGAGAGTTGTGGCGAAATCATGGCGACAATCCTCGCTAAAGAAGGTTATTCCTTGTATAGCCAACGTTTATTTGCATCTCGTATCAAAGGTGGTCATACTACATTCGCATTGCGCGTTGCATTAGAACAAGTTATGTCCATTGGTGAAGGCGTAGACTTCTTGCTTTCTCTTGATCAAGAAACAGTTGATATGCATGGTTCCGAAGTTCGCGATGGCGGTTACATCATTTGTGACAGCAAAGTAAATCCTGACTTCTCTAAATTTGAAGGTACAAAGGTTAATTGCTTGTCCTTGCCAATCTCTGAAACGGCAATGAAACAAGGTTCCATGTTGATGCGTAACATCGTAGCACTTGGTATGTCTGTTGCACTTCTTGGTTTCGATACTAAGATGTTCAAAGATGCGATTGCTGCTAAATTTGCGAAAAAATCCCAAGAAATCGTGGATAAAAACTTAGCTGCTTTTGACGATGGTCATAGCCTCGTAATGGAAAAATTAGGCGATGTTGAAATCGATACATTGCCAGCTCCTGGTAAGAAAGATCAAATGTTCTTATTAGGTAATGAAGCATGTGCGTTAGGTGCTATCGCAGCGGGTTCCCGTTTCATGGCATCTTATCCTATTACTCCAGCATCTGAAGTAATGGAATATATGATTAAAAACATGGATAAATTGGGTTCTACAATCGTTCAAACAGAGGACGAAATCGCAGCATGTATGACAGCTATGGGCGGCGTATACGCAGGTGTTCGTGGCTTCACATGTACTTCTGGCCCTGGTCTTTCCTTGATGGCTGAATCCTTATCCATGGCTTCCATGGCTGAATTGCCAATGGTTGTTATCGACGTTCAACGTTCTGGCCCATCCACTGGTATGGCTACAAAAGTTGAACAATCCGATATTGATGCGGCTTGCTACAATGCACATGGCGATTATTCTGGTATCGTAATTTCTCCAACATCTATCGAAGAATGCTTCTATGAAATTCAAAAAGCTTTCAACTTGGCAGAAATGTACCAATGTCCAGTTATCTTCATGCCTGATTTACAACAAGGTTTGAATAAACAATCCGTTCCTTCCTTCGATTTGAACCGTGTGCCTATTAACCGCGGTAAAATGATGAAAGAAGCTGACCTTCCTGAATTGGAACAACCTCATTACTTCAAACGCTTTGAATTGACTGAAGATGGTATTTCTCCACGCACAATTCCTGGCATGAAAAATGGTCTATTCCTTTCTACAGGTCTAGAACATAATGAAGAAGGTAAACCAGCAGAAGCGCCTACAATGCACGTAGCGCAAACTGATAAACGTTTCCGCAAATTGGAAACTGTAGCTGATAACTATGAACCATTCTTAAATAATGCTAAATACGACGAAGCAGATGTACTCGTTGTAGGTATGGCTTCTAGCCGTGGTGCTATCGAAGAAGCAGTTGCTGAATTCGATCAAGAAGGCGTTAAAGTTAACCACTTACAATTGCGCTTGATTAAACCATTCCCAGCAAAACAATTACAACCATTCATGGATGCTGCGAAAAAAGTGGTTATCGTTGAGCACAATGCAACAGGTCAATTGACTAACTTATTTAAAATCAACATGCATAAGAAATCTAAAATTTCCAGCTGCTTGAAATACGATGGTAATCCATTCACAAAAAGTTATGTGAAAAATGCGATTAAGGAGGTCCTATAATATGACAACAGCTAAAGATTACAGAAACGATATTCGTCCAAACTGGTGTCCTGGCTGTGGCCATTATGGGGTTCAAGCAGCAATTACTGATGCTGTAGCAGCAAGAAATATTCCACCAGAAAAATTAGCAGTAATTTCCGGTATCGGTTGTTCTAGCCGTATCGGTGGTTATTTCTACGCATATGGTGCACATACAACTCATGGTCGTGCGCTTCCTTACGCACAAGGCGTTAAACTTGCTAACCAAGATTTAGAAGTTATCGCTTGCTCCGGTGATGGTGATGCATTCGCTATTGGTATGGGTCACACTATCCATGCTTTCAAACGTAATGTAAACATGACATACATCGTTATGGATAACCATGTATATGGTTTGACTAAAGGTCAAGCATCCCCTCGTTCCGACATCGGTTTTGTTACAAAAACAACTCCTCGTGGGGCATTCGAATCTCCATTGTCCGTTTGTGAAACTGCAATTGCTGCAGGTGCTACATTCGTAGCCCAAGGTTACATGATTAACCGTGCAGAACTTGTTGATTTGATTCAACAAGCAATGGATCATGAAGGTTTCTCCTTCATTAACGTATTCAGCCCATGTGTTACTTACAATAAACATAACAGCTATGACTGGTTCAAAGAACACCTAGTTGCATTGCCAGAAGGTTATGACCCAACAGATCGTGCAACAGCACTTAAAACTTTGGGTGAAACAGATGGTTTGGTTACAGGTCTTATCTACCAAGATAATTCTAAACCTTCCTTCGAAAAAGCTATGGCTGCAGCAAATGGTGGTCCACATCCTCGCCCATTAACTGAAGATGTTGTAAAACCAGATCAAGCGCTATTCGATAGCCTTTGCAATCAATTTAAATAATCTTATTTAAAGCGAGTCATTTATGATCTGAACCCCTCTTTACTGGATGTCTAGTAAAGAGGGGTTTTTACATTATAAATCGTATGATTACTTTAGCGTGTCATGAATAGTATGGTTATTTTATAGTGATATAAGTAATATGGTTACTTTATTGTGTTATGAATAGTATTCTTACTTTACGGAGTTTTTCTTAATTGATATACTAATTTATAATTTAGGATATTTATAATTAAGTGAAAATTTGAAAGCTTATAAGTATAAGAGGCTGTTATTTCAGAATATGAGGCATAATGGAAACGTATAGATGTATTACTTACTATGCGATTCATTAAGGAGAGGGAATGAGTAACGTGTCGAATGAATATAATGAAGCATTGCTAGAGCCGCTTAAGTATTACCGGGAAGAGTTAAAGGATGCCTTCCAGCAAGTTACCGAGGAATACTTTCAAGATTTAGTCGATCAATCCAAGGTAGATATAGATACTAATAAAGTATTGATAGATAAATACACCTCTGTATCAGAGAATCGAGATCAATCGAATACATCATATAAACGATTTGGCATTATTAAAAAGATTGATATTGTTATCGGTATAGGGGCCATTATTTATGGTGTCTATCAGTTTTCACAAAATCATGTAGATATTGTATCTATTATTATTTGTATTGCGGTTCTAGTTCTATGTGTAGGTTTATATCTATATTGGATTAAGCCCAATAGTAAGAGCCTTGAGGAAAAGCTTAAAGACCTAGATGCGACCTTAGCTAAAATGCGCCAAGAAGGTTATGAGATGATGGCGCCTTTGAATAATCTCTTTCATAGTGAAATGACTATGGAACTCATAAAAAAGGCGATTCCTTTTATTCATATGGATTCTAACTTTAATATTGAACGATATGAACAGCTCGTTAAAGATTATGGATTCTTGGAAAAAGGTGATGTAAATCATTCCACATTAGATATTGCATCTGGTGATATCTTAGGAAATCCCTTTGTGTTTCTTAAGCGCATAATCCACTGGATGGACGACTATACCTATGAGGGAACATTAGATGTTACCTATACAGAGGAGTATGTAGATTCTAACGGGAACTTGAAGACTAGAGATGTGAACGAAACACTACGTGCAGTCATAAGACAACCTGGTCCGTATTATGCAAATAGAGTATCTTTAGTGTATGGCAATCATGCGGCACCTAACTTAACATTTCATAGAAAACCACCGGAAAAAGGATTCTTTAATTTTGGCGGTGCCAAGAGTCGCTTAGCAAAAGGCATTGCTAGTCTTAGAAAGAAAGCTGAAGATTCATTGGAGGACGGAGGTAATTTCCAAGCTCTAGCCAATGAAGAGTTTGATGCTCAATTTAATGCATTAGATCGTAATAATGAAGTTGAGTTCCGAGTATTGTTTACGCCGTTAGCACAAAGCAATTACAAGGATATCTTTGAAAACTCACCGTACGGCGATGATTTTATATTTAACAAAGAATGTAAAATTAATGAGATTAAAGCTGACAACTCTCAAAGCTGGGATTTTGATACATCGCCATCTCAATATTATGATTTTTCATTTGAAAAGATTAAAGAGAAGTTCATTAATTACAACTGTAGTTACTTTGATCACATGTATTTCTCATTCCTCCCAATTTTAGCAATTCCTGTGTATCAACAAATGGCATCTAATGACTATATTTATAGTAAGTCTTATGCTTTCAAATATAATGATTACATTACGGAAATGCTAGCGAATAAAATGGGACTCAATTTATTTATTCCCCCTAATGCGTCGGAGCGTAATAATGTAAAAACAATCCTTAAGACTAGCCACCATAAAAATGAAGGTGACTCAGAAGTGATTAAGGTTGATGCCTATTCGTATAGAACGATTGAACACATAGATGAAGTGCCTGTGCGAGCGGGTAATGGTAGAACCTATTATGTACCAGTTCGCTGGGATGAGTATGTTCCTGTGACAAAACAAGAATTTATAGAGGTTACGGATATACCATCTGCAGGAGCTGATTTCAACCATATTAAAGGCTTAGATCATTATCAAAAATCTGAAGAGAATAGAGATAGATCCTTTGCGTATGATCACTTTATGGCCGGTAAACTATATCGACAAAATCAGTCTCTAGGCGATTTATTACATACTATTTATGAACAATGTGGAGGTACTAAAAATGGCTAATCAACTCGACGAAA
>CADFKY010000053.1 GCA_902834965.1 Veillonellaceae bacterium | reverse complement strand
ACTTGGCTCCTAAAAAGATGATGGGCATTGAGTCTTATGGTATGATTTTGTCCGCATCTGATTGGGAAGAACATTTAGAAGTAACAAATATCGAATCTTTACCAGCAGGAAGTGTGGTTAAATAATGAAACTCTTTGATTCACATGCTCATGTAAATGACGGTCGTTTTGATAACGACCGTAATGAGATGTTACAAGCTTGCTTTGATGCAGGCGTAGAATATATTATGATTCCAGGGGTCGACCGAGGTACTGTTGAATCAGGACTAGCTTTGGCGGAACAGTATGATTGTTTATATGCCGCTGTAGGTACACATCCTCATGAGTCTAAAGATTTTACAGAAGAAGACTATGAGTTCTATAAGGATCAAGCTCTTAATAATGATAAGGTGCGAGCTATCGGTGAGATTGGATTAGATTATTACTATGATTTTTCTGACCGTGAAACACAGAAACGCATATTCATTCGTCAACTAGAGCTTGCTCGTGAAGTAGATTTACCAATTATCATTCATGACCGCGATGCACATGGCGATATTATGAATATCTTGCGCAATGAAGGTAAGGATAATTGGGGTATTTTCCATTGTTATTCTGGTAGCTGGGAAATGGCAAAAGAAGCTATTAAATTAGGATTCTACATATCCTTTGCGGGCCCTGTGGTATTCCCTAAATCTACAAACCTTAAAGAAGTGGCTAAACAAGTACCATTAGATCGAATTCTTATTGAAACAGACTCACCATATTTGACACCACCACCATTTAGAGGCCGTCGCAATGACCCAAGCAAGACTCAGTTTGTAGCAGAGGAAATTGCTGGCCTTAAAGGTATGGATGTAGATGAGTTCTGTGAGATTACCTATAATAATGGTAAACGTGTATTTGGTATTGAATAATTTTGATGTTAGTCAATATAAATACTAGTAAATAAAATATTGTAAATGTCTAATGGCATTGTTCTAATTCTTAGGATATCTATTCAGAATCATTAGAATCATACATTATGAAACGCGATTCTCCCTTAGCGGTGAGAATCGCGTTTTTCTATGGTATACTAAAGTATATTCATACTGAACTATAGTAAGTCGAGGTTAGTAGCATGAAACGTATTGCATTTATAGATTTAGGATCCAACTCCGTTCGTTTTGTCATTTATGAGATTTCTAAGACCGGTAGTTATCGTCTCATATATCAAGAAAAAGAGAGTGTCCGCTTAAGTGAAAATATGTGGGGCACTCATGAGTTAACAAATGAGGCAATGGAGCGCTCTCTGCGTGCTTTAAAAGGCTTTGTTCATATGGCTGACGCTATGGAGGTAGATACCATAAAAGCTGTTGCTACGGCTGCAGTACGTCTAGCTAAAAATGGGGATGCTTTTATTAAAGCCGTAAAAGAACGAACAGGTCTAGATTTAGAATGTATTGCTGGTGAAGAAGAGGCGCGCCTTGGATTCCTTGGGGTTATCAATACGATTGGCCTTAAAGATTTTATTATTTTTGACTTAGGCGGTGCTAGTACAGAGGTAACGCTAGTAAAAAATCGACATATTGTGAAAGCTGTTAGTCTACCTATAGGGGCACTTACCTTAACTGGAACCTATCAAAAGGGCGATGAGTATACCCCTAAAGAACTAGAAAAAATGACGAAGGCTGTAAAGAAAACCATTAAGGAACATTATTGGCTTCATAATGTGAAGCTTCCTCTATTAGGTATTGGCGGTACAGCTCGTAATATTGCAAAAATAGATCAACGTAAGTTATCATATCCCATTACGAAACTACATAACTATGAGTTACCATATCATAGATTTCACGAAATCTTAGAAGATGTAAAAGGTAAATCCTTAGAGGCCCGTAAAAAAATTAGTGGCTTATCATCGGAACGTGCAGATATTATTATTGCAGGACTCACCATAGTGGATGAGCTGTTTAACTATGTAAATGCTAAGACCCTTGTTGTAGGCGGTTGTGGTTTGCGTGAAGGTTTATTCTACGATTATTACGGTGAGTACTATTTAGGCGGAAATTCTATAATCGATGATATTCTAGTTCATTCTGCAGAGAATGTACTATTAGGTATGACAAAGCATGAGCTCGTGCATGCTAAGTATATTACGAAATTAGCCACTACTTTATATGATGCATTAGAGCCACTCCATAAGGCCGATAAGAATTTTAGACGATGTTTGATTGCAGCGGGACTGTTGCATGATATAGGTAAACGAGTTAATTATTATAGTCATGCTCGTCATGGCTGCTATATGCTCGTCAATAGTAATTTATATGGGATTTCTCATGTTGAACAGGCGTTTAGTGCATTCTTAGTCATGAATTCTCATGGATTGACGCCAAAGGAATATAAGAATTTCTTATATGGTAAATTGTTAGATCAAGAACAACGCTCATTAGGTCAAAAGCTTTCTATTATTTTAGCGATTGCAGAGGCTCTTGATGAAAGCCATGAACAATTTATCAAACAGTTAGAGGTAAATATTAAATACACTAGTGTAGTCATAAAAGTGTTCTATTTAGAAGGACGCGATGTGAGTGTCACTAGAACGGCGGTAGAAAAACTTTCAAAATCATTTAAAAAAGAATTCGAGAAATCCTTAGAAATAGAATGGCATGAATCTCGTAAGGAGGCATAATGGCATTACCAAAAACATTACGATATGCAGTACTACATGTGGGATCCAGTAGCATGAGTATTACCATATTAGAATATAAAGGCATAGATGATGTACGTGTTATAGATTATGCGGCGCGGGAGGTAACCTTTGGGGAAGAATTATTTCAAACATCTCGCTTGAGCTTTAAAACAATTGAAGAAATCTGTCATATTTTAAAAGGTTATAAGCAATTAATGGCAGATTATGGCGTGAGTCGTTCTAAACTATATGGTACGACCGTAATACGCGAAGCCGCTAATCGTCGTAGTATTCTAGATCAAATCTATATTCAAACGGGGATGCGCGTTGAGGTCATCGATATGCCGAAAGAGGTATATTACAAATATGCTTTGCTATATTACAAGATGACGCATCAATATAAACTGACAGATCCTACTAAGGCAACATTATTCTTGGATATTACATCTGGTGGGGTAGGCTTAACGGTTTGGCGTGGTGAGAATTTATTGTTCCAACGCAATATGCATAGTGGGTCCTTACGGGTTATGGAGTCATTTAATCGAAATCAACGATCTTCCATATCATTCCCAAGGGCTATTACAGAATACTTACATCGTATGATTGGCCCCCTTCGTGAAGAATTACAAACTTTCAATATTAATAGTATCGTCTTATCTGGTGATGAGGCGCAATATATGACTCATTTAATGGGACAAGAAAATAATAAAGAAGACATTATTACTATTGAGCCAGAACGATTTAAAGGGCTTATCAATTCTTTTGACGGTGTGACAGCTACCAAGTTGATGAATCGTTATAAATTACCTGAATATAAGGCCAATATTTTAATGCCTACCATGATTTTATTTAATGAAATCATTACAGCCATAGAACCTAAATCATTAATTTTCAGTAGCTTTTCATTCTCTCAAGGCATTAGTTGGTTCTACGGTGTGGAAACCGAGAATAATCCGTTTATGTATCAATTGCGTGAACAAAATGCACAGTTAGCGCGTGCTGTTGCTGCAAGATATCATACAGACCGAATTCATGATGCCGAGGTAGAGCGATTTAGCTCCTTATTCTGTAAAGCATTACGACATAAAGGATTACCAGAACGGTGGGGCTATCTATGTCGTATTGCAGCCATTCTTTGTTCTGTAGGCAAGTTCGTTAATTTACGAAATCATGGAGAGCATGCGTATCACATTGTAATGGGAACCGATATATTTGGCCTTTCAGAAGAAGAAAAACAAGTAGTTGCTAATGTTGTATATTACCACTACAAGGGAACTCCCAATGATGATGATGCGTATTTTAATGCTTTAACAGAATTACAAAAAATTCAAGTTACTAAGCTGGTAGCCATCATTCGGGTTGCTTGTGCACTCGATGCAGGTAGTAACCAAAAAATCTCTGAAGTAACATTAGAAGAACGAGATAATGTACTTTATGTATTCTGTCGTACTAATGAGGATATTTCATTAGAATGGTGGACCTTTGACCGTGATTCGGAATACTTTACAGAGGTATTTGGTATGGAAATCGTACTAGTAAGGGGAGGGGATCGTCATGTTCAGTAATGCAAAGTATTATTTTAACCGTGAATTATCTTGGTTAAAGTTTAATCAGCGTGTTTTATTAGAGTCTATTGATACTAATACTCCTTTATTAGAACGACTTCGATTTATTGCTATTGCTAGCTCTAATTTAGATGAGTTCTTTATGATTCGTGTGGCTGGGTTACGTCATCAAGTGGTTAATGGTATTGTTAAGTACGATGCGGCTCATATGGATGCTAAGGCACAGTTAAAGGCTATTGATGAGTCTGTACAGCGCCTCGTATCGATGCAAAGTACATATTTAAAGAATGTATTGTGTGAATTAGAATCTCATGGATTTTATTTTACCTATCCAGATCAGTTAGACGTAAAATCAAAGGCTTGGTTACGGCACTATTTTGAAGAACATATCTACCCGGTTGTAACACCTCTAGCCGTTGACTCTGGACATCCATTTCCATTTTTAACAAACCATACTATTAATGCCATTGTACGTATTTTTCAAGTATTGCCAGATGGTACAAAAGATTATAAAATCGCAATCTTACCAATTCCGTCTGTACTAAATCGTATCATTGAAATACCCAGCCGTAGCAATAAGGAACATCGCTTTGTATATTTGGAGGATGTGATTACATATTATGCTATTCAATTCTTCCAAGGTTATGGTATAGAAGATTTTATGGTGTTCCGTATAACTCGTGATGCGGATTTAGAAATTGATGAAGAAGAAGCAACAGATTTGCTTTCTGAGGTAGAAGCATCTTTGCGTCGTCGACGTCGTGGTGATGCGGTACGATTAGAGGTTTGTGGTGATGTAAAGGATAATCTGTTAGACTTTGTACTCACCAGTGTTGAATTAGAGCCAAAGGATGTATATCGTATAGATGGTCATCTTGATTGTCGTATGTATTTTGATTTCTGCAATTATCCAGGTCTCGATCATCTTCGTTATGCTCCATTTGAACCTAAACTTCCTAGTGAATTAGTAGATCATGAAGGGGAAAGTCTATTCTCTGTTATTGGAAAGCAAGACTTATTTGTTCACCATCCCTTTGAGTCTTTTGCGGTGGTAGAACAATTTATAGCACAAGCAGCTACGGATCCAGATGTATTGGCTATTAAACAAACATTATATCGCGTCAGTGGCGATTCGCCTATTATAGCTTCACTTATAAAAGCGGCTGATAATGGAAAGCAAGTAACCGTACTTATGGAGGTTAAAGCACGGTTTGATGAAGAAAATAATATTCATATGGCACGCCGTCTAGAAAAGGCTGGCTGCCATGTTATTTATGGCTTGAAAGGACTTAAAACTCACTCCAAGATTACCATGGTTGTTCGCAGGGAAGATGCGGGTATTAGGCGTTATGTTCACCTAGCTACAGGTAACTATAATGGCAAGACAGCACGAATGTATACGGACTGTGGCATATTCACATGTAATGACGAATATGGCGACGATGCATCTCGCTTCTTCAATTTAATTTCTGGTTATTCCGATCCTCCAATTTGGAATAAATTTATTGTAGCCCCTTTAAATTTGCGGGAAAAGATAATGGAATTGATTGACCGTGAAATCGAATTCGCAAAACAGGGAGAAGAGGCATATATCATTGGCAAAATGAATTCCTTGCTCGATAAAGAAGTCATTGCTAAACTATATGAAGCTTCTGCTGCAGGTGTTCGTATTGATCTTATCGTTCGTGGTATCTGTACACTACGGCCTGGCATTGCAGGTGTTAGTGATAATATAACGGTTCGTTCCGTCGTAGGGCGTTTCTTAGAACATCATCGTTTATTCTATTTCCGTAATGGGGGGAATGAAAGTCTATTCCTATCTAGTGCAGACTGGATGCCGAGAAATTTAAATGAACGTGTAGAACTTATGATTCCTATTGAAGATAAACGGCATAAGGAGCGCGTTAAAGGTATTTTAGATTTATATTTAGAGGATACCTTAAAAGCTCATATTATGAGAGCAGATGGCTCGTATCGTAAAATTAATGATAGAGAACATCCAATTTCTGCTCAAGAGGAACTTATGAAAGAAGCTATTGCTCGAGAACACAAGGAATCGATGACCGTCATTGAGCGTTTACAACCAATGTTTAAGATGAATAAATGATGAAATTCACACATGGTGTTGAATGATGAATTTTAATACATTTATATAATACTGAAAAAGCCTGTTTTTACAGGCTTTTTTACATGTATACATATTTAAAAATGAGATAAAAATGAAGTTTTCTGATATGTAGAAAATTTTGGTAACAATTGAAAAACACATAAAAATACAATTTATATTATAAAAAATCCTAGCATACTATATATGGTAGTGGTATCGTATATATGTACACAATTCGGAATATATTGTATAGTATTAAAAAATATAGATATGTACGCATGCAGTGGACTTTTTGTAAAAATATAGAAAATAATATTAATGAAAAACCAGTATTTATATAGGCTTGTCTCTTATTGTTAACCTTTGGCGTTTGACAGGTTATATCTATCTGTAGTAGAATAATTACATTACAGGAGGGATTACAATATGAGAATTCATAAGACACACAAACGATATATTTCGTCTGTTGTTGCTGGATTGATTGTAACAGCTGTAACTATGACAGGTTTTTCTTATAATGATAAAACCGTTACCGTTATGGTAGATGGTGCAGCACACA
>CADFKY010000052.1 GCA_902834965.1 Veillonellaceae bacterium | reverse complement strand
TAAAAGACATTGATCATCCAATCGTTTTACACATCGTTACTCAAAAGGGTAAGGGCTATGCCATTGCAGAGCAAAATAAAGAAGCCTTCCATTGGACAATGCCCTTTGATTTAGAAATAGGCAAACCAAAAGAAGAGGAGCATGGTCCAACGTATGCTGGTACCATTGCTAATTACTTGATGGAGCAAATTAAGGTAGACCCAACGGTAGTAGCTATTAATGCAGGTACACCAGGAGGTTTTGGTTTTACTCCTGAATGGCGCAAAGCGGCAGGCAAACAATACATCGATGTAGGTATTGCAGAAGAACACGCCATCGCAATGAGTTCTGGTATCGCTAAAAATGGTGGTAAACCAGTATTTAATGTATATAGTACCTTCCTACAACGTACTTATGACCAATTGGTACAAGATCTTTGTGTAAATAACAATAGTGCTGTTATTATCAATCATATGGCATCTATATATGGAATGAATGATGTAACGCATTTAGGTTTCTTTGATATTCCTATGCTTACTAGCATTCCTAATTTAGTATACTTAGCACCTACTAATAATGAAGAGCTATTGGCTATGACTGAATATGCTGTGCATCAACACGAGCATCCTGTAGCAATTCGTGTTCCTGTAGGTGAATTCACAACTACAGGTGTAGCGGATACAACGGATTATAGCATCTTGAATAAATCTGAAGTGACTCGCCGTGGTGAAGGGATTGCTTTATTAGGTCTTGGTAATTTTTACCATTTGGCTAATCAAGTGGCCGATGAATTGGCTAAAGACGGTATCCATGTAACTGTAGTAAACTCTAAATTTGCATCTGGCCTTGATGAAGAACTACTAGAAGAATTGAAAGCAAATCATTCTGTAGTATTTACGTTAGAAGATGGTGTAGTTGAAGGCGGTTGGGGCCAGCGTGTAGCTAGTTTTTATGGACCATCTAACATGCGTGTTAAGAACTATGGTATTGCTAAAGAATTTCACGATCGTTATGATGCAACTGAATTGTTACGAGAAAATGGCGTTTCTCTAGATCAGATTGTGGCGGATGCAAAACAAGTGTTATCTGTTTAGTTTGATAAAATATTAAATAAATAATTCTCTGTAAATACAGTAGAAATCTGGAATTGGCAGATTTCTACTGTGTTATTTTTTTATTTGTTCAATTTCATTCTATAATTAAGCGTGGTTTATAAATATATAATTTTTATAGCTAAATATATATAATTTATTAAAAGATTATAGATTTTTTTCGAATAGGACTATAAAAATTAGATGAAGTATTATATAATAATATCTACAGTATGTATTACAGTAGAACAGTAAAATAAATCCATTGATAATATACGCTACTATTGCAGTATTATACAATTAGTATTAATGATAAGGGAGATTGTAAGACTTTGAAAAGAGTATTAACCTTAACATTAGCCGTGGCCATCGTTGCCGGTGGCTATATGTTTGAGGCTAATGGGGCGGGAGAACAACCTTCTAAACAGGCACCATCTATATCTGAGATAAATATATATACGCCAAAAGAGCTTAATGCACGTCAGAAAGACTTGGTTGAAATCGGCCGCTATACTGCGTCTGGTGATCAAGGTGCATTAAAGAGTGTAATTGCATCTGCTATTGAGCGAGGCACGTTGACGCCGCAAGAGGTGAGTATTGCCATTCGTCAGCTTTACTCTGCTGCGGGCTTGAAACAAATGAATGCTGCTTTAGCTACATTTGATCAATTACGTGATGAACGCCCTGAGTTTGGCGATGAGTACGAAAAATTGGTTCCAAAGCAAACAGGACTTAGTGCTTTATTGGGGAATGGCACTAATGGGGCACCTTTAACAAAGCCGAAAGCTGAGGAAACAAAAGAGGGGGGTCAATATAATACGTTCCGTATGAAAAAACCAAAACCTCAAAATCGTAATCGTTCACGTTTAGGTAAATTGGACCGTGAATTGGTCGCTGCGGCAGCACTAGGTACTCGAGTTGGTAAAAATAATCTTTTCACTGCAGCTGAAAAGAGTTTATCTGAACTTGGCCTAAGTCAATATCAAATTGAAAACTTAGAAGCTATGATTTTCCAATAAAATGTAGACCTACTTCTTTCGGAAGTAGGTCTTTTCTTATGGCTTTTACGTTCACAGTTCCATTGATTAGGGTTAAATCCATAGAATGTAATTGACGTTTAAGGTCCCCTTTTCTATAATTAATAAGATAGGTATATGACCTGTAATAATAAATATAAACAAATATAAATATATTATTAAAAATAGATGTAAGGAGAAAGTATGCGCCTTCGTAGAAAACCATGGATTGATGAAGCTATCCACGAATATGACTCTCATATCATTTTGTCTGGCCAAGAAGAGCACAAAGGCAAATGGCGTGAATTATTTGAGCATCCTGAGTACCCATTATATATGGAACTAGGGACGGGGAAAGGTCGCTTTATTGCGGGGATGTCTGAAGCGTATCCAAATGCTAACTTCGTAGGTTTTGAAGTACAAATGGGTGTTATCTATTATGCAGCACAAAAAATCTTTGAAGGAGAGCGAAACAATGCAAAGGTCTCTCTATTTGATATTGCAGGTATCGAAGAGATAGTGGCACCTGGAGAAGTTGATCGTTTCTATATTAACTTCTGTGATCCTTGGCCTAAGGCTAAACATGCAAAACGCCGCCTTACATATCACACATTCCTCGATCGTTATGCCCGCCTTTTGAAAGATGGTGGAGAAGTTCACTTTAAGACAGATAATGAAGGGTTGTTCATGTTCTCTCTTGAAGAGTTTAAAGCGTGTGGTTGGGAGCTTAAAAATGTAACATATGATTTACATAGCACAGACCTTCCAAATGTAAAAACTGAGTATGAAGAGAAATTTAGCAAAAAAGGACAACCTATTTTTCGCTTAGAAGCAATTAAGCCAAAAGTTCAAAAGGAGGCTTAACATGCAAACACCGAATAAGGGGGATAGTCGGTGGGGCTCACTCTTTAAAAATGATTTACAAGGTATGCTCTTACCTATTCTTCTCATTACAATTATAGGCAGTGTAAATATCTTTAGTGCTACGTATATCAGCTCTATCTATGAAAATACGGGATTATTAGGATACTTTTTAAAACATATGACATTCTTATTTTTGTCTATGGCGGCAGGTGTTATATTGTATCGTTACGATTACCGTCAGTTACAGAAGCCTCACATGTTGCAAAGAATTATGATTGCTACACTAATTGGGATGATCTTGGTTCTTGTGATTGGTGCAGTCATTAATGGTGCACGTCGTTGGATTGTTATTGGGCCTGTATCGATTCAACCTTCAGAATTTGCGAAATTGGCTGCCTTGATATGGACGTCGGCTAAATTGAGCACCATGCGGAAATGGGGAAAACCAAAGCATACTAACCCTCTCGTTAATTTACAAGGTTATTTTAGTGAACGTATAAGTTATATGTTGCCAATGTTAATATGGCCAATTATATTTGCAGGCTTAACAATCTTGCAACCAGATATGGGCACGACCGTATTGATTTTTGGCTTTTCCTTTGTTCTCATTTACTTAGCGGGCTTTGATGGAAAATTCTTTGGCGGAGCTTTTGTGATAGCTGGATTTCTTGGCTTTATTGCAGCTCGTATGTCGCCATATCGCTGGGAACGTATTCAATCTTGGTTTGATCCTTGGCCTCATGCGCAGGATATGGGGTATCAAACAGTTCAAGGGCTGTTGGCCGTAGGTTCTGGCGGTATTTTAGGCGAAGGCTTTATGCAAGGTACATCAAAGTATTTTTACTTACCAGAAGCACATACGGACTTTGCCTTTGCTGTATGGGCCCAAGAAATGGGTTTCATTGGTGCAGTGTTTGTTGTCGTTCTGATTGCAGCTTTTACCTATTTTGGGTTCCGCATTTCTAATAAGGCTCGTGATGAATTCGGGAAATGGTTAGCAATGGGCATAACATTGCTTATCAGTGGTCAGGCTTTGTTTAACATCGCCATGGTATGCGGTATCATGCCTGTAACAGGGGTACCATTACCATTTGTTAGTTATGGTGGCTCTTCATTGCTGATGAATTTCATGGCTATTGGGTTGTTGGCAAGCATTGGTCGTCGTAATGTAGAAGGGGTAAAACAAGTTGGTACAGCTGAACCATTACCATCTTTGCGTGAAGAAACACAAAGTCGTTTCAAGCCTTCTGCTACGACGCGTACTAATAAGACAAATATGCCTGGACCGTTTAAACCACGGCCTTCTAAAAAGTCGACTCGTAGATAGATTAAATTTGAACGTTAATATCTAACGTATGTATCATAAGATGAATCTGTTTGTGTAAATTCATAGAGTATATTTAAGGACTGTACTATATGAACTTAGCATCGTTATATTGTGTGTGAGGAGAAACGATGAAAGATTATATTGATATTCAAGAACGCCCATCATGGGGCCGAATGTTACCACTTAGTTTTCAACATTTATTTGCCATGTTTGGCTCTACTGTATTGGTACCGTATTTATTAAAAGTAGACCCTGCAACAGCATTGTTTATGAATGGTATTGGTACATTATTGTACTTATTTGTGTGTAAGGGTAAGATTCCTGCATATCTTGGTTCCAGCTTTGCTTTTATTGCGCCTGTAGCAGGTGTGTTATCTGCTGGTCTTGGTTATGAAGCGGCAAAAGGGGCCTTCGTTGTATTTGGTCTATCTTTTGTAATTTTGTCTGTTCTCGTACGTTATATTGGTACGCGTTGGATTGATAAATTATTCCCACCAGCGGCAATGGGTGCTATCGTAGCGATTATCGGCTTAGAATTAGCGCCAGTAGCGATGAGTATGTCTGGCCTTATCGGTAATCAAGATTTAGGAATGAGTCATAGCCAAGCTGTTATTATCTCTATGTTTTCCTTAGTTGTTACCTTGCTTGGAACTGTTGTGTTCCGTGGTTTCTTAGCTGTTATTCCTGTTCTTATCGGTGTTGTCTCCGGTTATGTATTGTCTGCTGTGATGGGAGTTGTTGACTTCTCTGGTGTAGAAGCTGCTCCGTGGCTTTCATTGCCTCAGTTCTATGGCATGCCTGTATTTGATATCAATGCGATTATCATGATTATGCCGGCGCTCTTCGTAGTATTTGCAGAGCATGTTGGTCATTTAGTTGTTACTAGTAATATCGTCGCTAAAGACTTAATGAAAGAACCTGGTCTACAAAGATCCTTGCTTGGTGATGGTCTTGCAAATATTCTTTCTGGTTTCTTTGGTGCTACACCAAATACGACGTATGGTGAAAACATTGGCGTACTTGCCATTACTCGTTGTTTTAGCGTATGGGTAATTGGCGGTGCTGCAGTGCTTGCGATGATTATATCCTTTGTTGGTAAAGTGGCAGCACTTATTCATGCTATCCCAGTACCTGTTATGGGCGGGGTTTCTATTCTCTTGTTCGGCATTATCGCAGCTTCTGGCTTGCGTATGCTTGTAGAACGTAAGGTGGATTATACAAACCCTGTTAATATGATTCTTACATCCGTTATCCTTGTGGTAGGTCTTAGTGGTGCAGAACTTGCGGTTGGACCTGTAGTTTTAAAAGGAATGGGGCTTGCTACTGTAGTAGGTATGGCGATGAGCATTTGTTTGTTGATCCTTCAAAAAACAGGCGTTGGCAATGACCAATTGAAAAAAACAGAAGTATAACCTTATACGATTTTAAGCTCTTGGCATAGAACCTTGAGATTAAAGTGAATTGACTTGTATTCAATACAATAAACGACTACTGAATCAGATTGTATCTGTGAAAGTAGTCGTTTTTTGTTTAGTATCTTTATAATTTATCTTCAATATTGTATAATAAATATATAAGTTGTATAAAATTAATTTTAGAGAGGAGGGCCTATGGAGTTTTTAATATGGATGGCTATCGGTGTTTCTTTGATGGCTGTAGAACTCGTAGTACCAGGCGGTATTCTAGGTCTTATCGGTTACTGCGCATTCCTATGGGGCGTTTATGTAGCTCTTGGGGAAGGTACGGTAGCATTGTATGCCGTGCTAGGATTAACAGCCTTGTTAATTGTCATTATCATCGTGTTCTTTAATCACTTTGAAAAGACTTGGATAGGCAAATTGTTTACCTTAGGGCAACGATCTACGACAAAAGCTGGTTATGTATCTAATGATGTATTAGAGGACTTAGTCGGTAAAGAAGGCGTAGCTCATACTACACTACGCCCTGCAGGTATTGCTAAAATTGATGGTAATTTGGTGGATGTTGTGACCGAAGGGGACTTCATCGATGCCGGTTCACCTATTGTGGTGCTTCGTGTTGTGGGCGGCCGCAATATAGTTAGAAAGCGCGATTAAGCTTTCACCACATCGTCGTATATAATGGAGGTTATTATGGATGTAGGTATTTTAATCTTGATTCCCATTCTACTGATTGGGATTATGGTGTTCTTGTATGTTGTGCCATTAGGCCTTTGGGTATCTGCTCTTGCAGCAGGCGTTAATGTTGGTATCTTTACACTCGTAGGTATGCGCTTACGTCGTGTAAATCCATCTCAAATTGTAATGCCTTTGATTAAAGCAAATAAAGCAGGTCTTGATGTTAATGTAAATCAGCTTGAAGCACATTACCTTGCAGGTGGTGACGTTGACCGCGTTGTAGATGCTTTGATCGCCGCTGAACGCGCATCTATTCCTTTAACATTCGAACGTTCTGCAGCTATCGACCTTGCAGGTCGTGATGTATTGGAAGCGGTTCAAATGTCCGTTAATCCTAAAGTGATTGAAACTCCAATTATTTCTGCGGTAGCAAAAAATGGTATCGAATTGAAAGTTCGTGCTCGTGTTACTGTACGTGCGAATATCGATCGCCTCGTTGGTGGTGCTGGTGAAGCCACAATTATTGCCCGTGTAGGTGAAGGTATCGTAACGACTGTAGGTTCCTCTGAAGAACATACAGATGTATTGGAAAATCCAGATCACATTTCCC